>NZ_JCABYM010000067.1:0-58202 GCF_059499385.1 Limnoglobus sp.
ACCCGACGCAACAAGCCCTGAAAGGGCGGAACACTCTTCCGCCCTTTCAGGGCTTACCTCCGTGGCTCGTTTACCCAGGGGGGCGTCGCTTCGCTCCTTGCCCTGGGCTATGTTGTGTCGCCCCTTCGGGGTGAAAACCGGAACCCGATTCGTTACACCCGCGTGCTAATGAAGCCCCGCAACAGGCCGCCGTGCTTCGCAACTTGCGACCGGAGGCTGTTGAACACCGGGCGGTCCATCTCCGCCTGCCGCGTGACGAGATAGACGCCGTCGTAGGCCGGACTCGTCGCGTCGCGGTGCGGGCGTTCGCCCCAGACGCCGCCGTCGATCAGCACCCAGTCGAACCACTGCCGCAGTTGGCCCACGAGTTTCGGGAAGTCCGTGGACATCAGCGGCAGCGTGTCGGCCGTCGGCTTGCCCGCGCCGAGGACTTGCAGCTTCGGCACGGCCGTCGGTTGCAGCACCCACGCCACCGGCATCGACTGGTTCAGCACCTCGCTCAGGCCCGGCACGTCGGACAGGCCCATCTTGCGGGCGGCGCTCGGCCGGTCGAAGTCGGCGTCGATCACCAGCACCCGCGTGTGCGGCTCCTTCGCCAACGTCACGGCCAGGTTCAAGAGCACCGTCGTCGTGCCGTTGTCGCTCGCCGCCGCGGTGAACAGCACCGCCTTCGACTGGTGTTCTTGGCCGACCTGCCGCCGCAGTTCGTCGCGGAGGCCGCGGTACTCGCCGCTGGCCGCGTGGTCCGGGTGGTGGAACGCGACGACCGACGGGTGGACCGTCACCGGCAGCGGCTCGGCCGTCGGCTTCGGCGCGATGTCGTGCAGCTTCGCCGTCACGTAGCCCTCGTCCACCGCCGCGGCGCGGGTCGGCAGTTGCGCCGGCTTCTCGGCCGTCGTGACGCGGGCCGGTTGCTTCGGCAGGCCGTGGAAGATCGGTTGCGGGCCGCCGACCTCGATGTACGGGGCCGACCCGTTGAGGAACGGTTCGCTCTCGGTCGCGGTCGCGGCGTGGCCGGGGTAGTCGAGGCTGCCTTCGGTGATGATGCGGAACATGCGGCCCATGAGCGAAATCCTTTCGAGCGGGTGCGGAGGCGACGCCGGCGGGCCGCGTCACGCGGCCCGCCGGGTGCGTGATTTCTGTTTCGGCGTCTTCGCCGCCCCAGGTTCACGCCCTTCCCCACGTTCCCGGTCTTCCCCCGCCACCGACCTTGCGGCCCCGGCCGGGTATGCCGGTCGCGCCGGTTCCTCCGCCTCGGCGATCTCCACGCCGGCCTGCGACAGCACCTCGAACGCGACTTCCACGTCCACGCCCTCCGCCTCGCCGTCCGCCGCCAGTTGAAGGGCGGACGCCGCCAGTTGGTTCAGCACCCGCGGGACGCCCCGGCCGTGTCGCGCGAACAGCCGCAGCGCTTCCTCGTTGATGATTTCGTCCGCGTTCCGGCCGCACTGTTCGAGTTGCGTCCGCAGGAACGTGAGCGAATCTTCCTGCGACAGCGGCTCCAGCCGCAGCCGGCACCGCACGCGCTGGGCGAGCGGTTCGTGCAGCCGCTCGCGAAGGTCCGCCAGCGCGACGAGCAGTGTGAACAGCACTTTCGTGCCGCGGGCCTCCCAGTTGTCGAGCAGCCGCACCTCTTCGAGCAAGTCGGCGGATAAATGTTGCGATTCGTCGAGGACGAGGACCGCCCGCTTCTTCTCCGCGAGTGCGGCGAGGAGTTGTTCCGTCACGGCGAGCCGCAGTTCCTGCTCGCCCAGGCCGCGGTACGGCTGGCCGAGGTCGAAGAGGATCGCCTGGTGCAGGTCGGCGGGCTTGGCGAACCGCGCGGACGGGACGAAGATCGGCAGCACGTCGCCGCCGAGCGATTCGAGGAAGCGGAGGGCGAGTTGCGTCTTGCCGGTGCCGGGGCCGCCGTCGAGCAGGGCGAGGCCGTCGCCGGCCGCGAACGCGGACCGCAGGGCCGCGACCGCCGCCTCGTGCGGCGGCAGCGCGACGAACAGGTCGAGCGCCGGCGTCGGGCGGAACGGGCGACGATCCAGCCCCCATCGTGCCAGGTTCATGGCCGACCTTCTCGCGAAAGCATGTGGTGTCCGGCGGTTCCCCTCAACGGTATCGACCGCACCGTCGGCACAACTTCACACGGAACCCGCGGGTCGATAATCGCGATGTCGGAATGAGTAAATTTCCGTCCGAAGAAATCCGAACGGCACGGGATTTTGACTTGCGGCAGGTGCGCCCCCTCCGGTATATCTTCCCCTCACCACTTGCCACACCTGGCTCGTGGAGGGGCTGCACGGAGGCGGCGACATGAGCAGGATGCTCTCCCTACCTTTTCACGCCTGGTCCGCGGCGCAGGACGCCCTCGCGACCGGGCGGACGGCCGACGCGGCGCGATTGCTCGCCCGCGTCGTGGCCGTCGGCGAACTGCCGGCCGGCGAGCTCGCGGAGGCCCACCGGCAGCTCGCCGGATTACAGTTGCGCAACGGCCGACACGCGAAGGCCCGCCGCCACCTGCGGGCGGCCGCGGCCCTCGACCCGAAGCACGCGGCCACGTTCTTCCACCTCGGCGTGGCGTGCGAAACCGACCCCTACGGCAGCGACCGCCTCGCGGCGAAGTGCTACCGCCGCGCGACGAAACTCGACCCGTTGAACGCGCTCTACCGGGCACACCTGGCGCGGGCGGCCGTGCGGGTGAATCGCGACGGCGTCGCGATGAAGGCCATCGACGAGGCGGTGAAGCTGGCCCTGACGGACGCGGCGGTGCTAACCGTGATCGTCGAGGCGCTCCGCGAGTGCGGCCGATTGAACACCGCGACGCGGATCGTGACGAAGGCCCGCTTCCTCGCTCCAAATGACGCGAAGGTGCTGGCGGTGTGGAACCGCGTGCGGTTCGAGGCCGTGCGGGCGGCTCAACACGCCGACCGCAAGCCGCGGATGACGACCAGCCCGCACGTGCTGCCGTTCGTGCGGGTCGTCGCCGCGGACGGGCAGAAGCACGTCGTCCGCCGCGACGCGGGGTCGGCGGCGGCCCCGCACGTCATGCGGTTCCGCAGGGATTGAGGTTGTCGCGGACCCACCCGTCGAAGCGACGGGTGGGCTTTCGGTCTCGGTTTGTTAGCCCACTTTCGTCATCACATCCGGGTTCGTGAACACCATCTTCCACGGGCGGACTTCCCACTTCACGAACACGCCGCCGTCGTGGAACGGGTCGGCGCGGATCAACTTCTCCGCGTCTTCGAGCGTCTCCGCCTCGTACACGATGAGCGCCCCGTAGCCGTCCGTGAACGGCCCGGAGCAGGCGAGCTGCCCCTTCGCGAGAAGCGCGTTCAGGTACTCGCGGTGCTTCGGGCGGATCGAGTCGATCCTCGCGGCGTCCTGGATGTACTCGATGACGGCGGCGTACTTCATGATGATTCTCAGTTCTTGGGTGGTTCGATTCCGAAATCGCGGATCGTGAAAATCGGTCGGAAGTCGTACTTCGCCAGCGTCTCGCCCGCGCCCTGAAGCCGGTCGCAGATGCACACCACGCGGAGCACCTTCGCCCCGACCGCTTCCACGGCCTCGATCGCCTGCACGACGCTCCCGCCGGTCGTGAGCACGTCGTCGATCACCACGACCGCGTCGCCGGCCCGCACTTGGCCCTCGACGCGCTCCTTGCTGCCGTGGTCCTTCGCGGCCTTGCGGACGAAGAAGCCCTCCACCGCCCGGCCGTGCCGGTGGAACGCCGTCAGCGCCGCCGCCGCCATCGGGATCGCGCCGACCTCCAGCCCGCCGATGGCTTGAAGCTCCAGGTCGGCCGTCGCCTCGTAGAGCAGCTCGCCGAGCAGCGTGATCGCCTCGGCGTGGAACAGCACCTTCTTCGAGTTCACGTAGTAACTCGATTTCTTCCCGGACGCGAGCGTGAAGTCGCCGAACTGCAAGGCGCGGTCGCGGAAGAGTTGTTGCAAGCGGTCGCGTGGGGTCATGGTAAATTCGTAGATAGAAGAATCGCCCGCCGGAGGACAGCGATGGCCGACAAGAAAACCTACACCGAAACCGAGGTCGCCGAGAAGCTGACGGAGCACGGGCTGACCGAGTGGTACCTCGAAGACGGCTGGATCCGCCGGAAGTACAACACGGACGGCTGGCCGCAGACGCTCATGGCCGTCAACGCCGTCGGCTACTTGTGCGAGGCCGCGTGGCACCACGCCGACCTGAGCGTGACGTGGGGCAAGCTCTGGGTGAAGCTCAAGACGCACGACGCCGGCGGGATCACGGACAAGGATTTCGCGTTGGCGAAGGAGATCGAGGCGGTAGTATTGTGGCGACCGGCCGCCGAAAGCCCGCTCGGGGCCGGCAACCCCAAGAAGTTCGTCTTCAGCAAGTGAGCATCATGAAACACACCCTCCCCCTCGTCGCGGTCCTGATCGCGACCGCGGCCCGTGCCGCCGAGCCGACGTTCCACTTCGTCGAGACGAAGGGCGAACACCTGGACGTGAAGTACGGCGACCGGCTCGTGCTGCGGTTCGTCAACAAGCCCCGCGACGGCACGACGGCGGACACGCACTACATGAGCTTCAAGCCGTTCCACCAGGTCTTCGACCCGAAGACCGGCACGACGAACCTGTCCAGCGGCGCGCACCCGCTGACGAAGGAGTTCCAGTTCCCGCACCACCGCGGACTATTCTTCGGGTTCAACCGGATCAGCTACGGCGACAAGCAGACGGCCGACATCTGGCACGGCACGAAGAACGTCTACAGCACGGTGGACAAGCTGCTGGAGCAGAAGGCCGATTCGACGAGCGCCACGCACACGGCCGCGATCTCCTGGCACGGCACCGACGGCAAGACGTTCGCCGAGGAAGAACGCACGGTGACGGTGTCGTGCCCGCCGGGCGGGACGCAAATCGACTGGTCCACCGTGCTGACGACGAAGCTGCCGAAGGTACGGCTCGACGGCGACCCGCAGCACGCCGGGTTCCACTTCCGGGCGAATCAGGAGGTGAGCAAGAACGGCAAGGCGAACACGTACTACCTACGGCCGGACGGCAAGGGGAAGGTCGGCGAGACGCGGAACTGGGACGCGAAGAAGCCGGACCCGAAGGCGGTGAACCTGCCGTGGAACGCGATGAGCTTCGTGGTCGGCGGGAACCGCTACACGGCGCTACGGATCAACCACCCGGACAACCCGAAGGAGACCCGCGGCAGCGAGCGGGACTACGGCCGGTTCGGCGATTACTTCGAGTACGACCTGACGCCCGAGAAGCCGCTGAAGCTGAAGTACCGCGTCTGGATTCAGGAAGGTGAGATGACCGGCGAGCAATGCGCGACGATGGCGGAAGCGTTCGCGAAGAAGTGAAGCCTTGACTTCCGAAGTCCGGCTTCAACTTCGGAAGTCGAGCGGGACCGGAACCCTGGGACAGGGAAGCAAGGCCCCTCCGCGGGATCGACTTCCGAAGTCGAAGCCGGACTTCGGAAGTCGGGTTCACGTCAATCCCGCAAGAATCTTCCCACCACGATAATCATCACCCCGCCCACCAGCGCACTCAACATCCACGCCTTCAGCGGTCCCGCGTCCGGCACGCCGAGCATCGGGCCGAGCGCCCCGACGACCACGCCGGGGATCGCCACCAGACTCGGCTTCCACCCGAAGTAGATGACGCCCGACAGCATCAGCAGGAACCCGCAGATCGGCGTCCCGTAGTGGCTGACGCCCTTCGCGACCGCCTCCGGCAGCACGGCGAGCTTCAGCGGCTTCATCACGCCCATCGTCTTCTCGGCCGACTTCGCCGCGTCCGTCGCCGCCGCCACGTTCCCCTTCTCGACGGCCTGCTCCACCGTCGCGATCACCCCCTTCAGCGCGTCGCGGTTCTGGTTCAGCCAGAGCAGCCCGACCGCGAACACCGCCGCGCCGACGGCGAACCGCAGCCGCCGGCCGGCCCAGTCGTTGAGCAGCTGCTTCGTCGCCAGGCTCCGCCGCTTTACGCCGGCGATGTTATAACCTTCCGGCGGCTTCTTCGCCTTCGCCGCCGCGACCATCGCCCGCAGGTCGGCCTTCTTCCCGGCCTTCGCCATCGTCTTCGCCTCGGCCGCCTGATCCACGAGCGCGTCGGCCATCGCCGCGGCCTGCTCCTTCGCTTCGGCCGCGGTCGCCCCCTTCGCTTGCAGCGCCTTCGCCTGCACCTTCTCCAAATGCCGCCGCTCCCGCGCCTCCTGGCGGGCGCGCAACCGCGCATCGATGCCCGCGATCAGCGGCTCCCGCCACGCGGCGAACTTCCGGGCCGTCTCCGCGATCGCCCCCTTCCGGTACTCGCGGGCCGCCAGCTTCGCCTCGTACCCGAACAGCGACTCGTAGAACTCTTCCCAGTCGTCGCCGCCGTACTTGCAGACGAACTGCCGCAGGTTCTCCTCGTCCAGCCCTTGCAACCGCATCGACTTGAACAGCACCTTCGCGTCGTTGAGCGGCTCCTCCCTCGCGGCGTCCTGGGCACGGTCGGTGAGGAACCACAGCACGAACGCGAGGCCGACGCCGAGGAGCGCGAACCCGAGGAAGTGCCAGAGGATGCCGAACACCCAGAGTGCGAGGAGCAACAGGATTCCGCCGCCCACCCACGTCAGCCAGTCTGCGACACGCGACCCGAAGACGAGCTGCCGGACCTTCGCGAAAAGGTGCGACCGCGAGTACAAGCCGCTGACAACGAAGGACACAACCGGCGTGGCGAGCAGCAGGCCGAGGAACCCGCCGGCCCACGGGTACGCCCCGGCGACGCCGCACCCGACGACGCCGAGGACGCACGCGGCCAGGAACCCGAGGGCCGCGAGTTTCTTCAGCCCCCGCTTCGACGCGGCGTTGAACTTCTGCGCCGCCTTCTCCAGTCGGTCGGCATGCTCCTCCTTCGGCGTGAACGGCCCCGCTTGGAGGATGCCGAGGTAGCCCTCGAGCGCCGCGATCACCTCGTCCATCGTCTGGTAGCGGTCCTCCGGCTTCTTCGCGAGCATCTTGACGAGGATGCCGGACAGCGCCTTCGGGACGCGCTTCACGATCACGTCCGGCGGCACGACCGGGGCCGTCTTGTGCTTGGTCATTACCTCCAGGGCCGTCTTCCCCTGGAACGGCGGCTGGCCGGTCACCATGACGTACAGCGAACAGCCGAGCGAGTAGATGTCCGCCCGGTGATCGACGGCGGCCGAGTCCATCGCCTGCTCCGGCGGCATGTACGTCGGCGTGCCCATCACCATCCCGGCCCGCGTCAGCCGGCCGTCGTCGTCTTCTTCCTCGGTTGCAGTCGTCGGCTGCGGCACGTCCGCCGTCGGCAGTTTCACGAGGCCGAGGTCCGCGACCTTCACCACGCCCTCGGTGTTCAGCATCAGGTTGTCCGGCTTGATGTCCCGGTGGACCATCCCCTGGGCGTGGCCGAACCGCAGCCCGCGGGCCGCCTGCAGGACGTACCCGACGGCGACCTCCGGGTCGAGCTTGCCCTTCTCCTTGACCACCTCCATGAGCGACTGCCCGGCGACGAACTCCATGCTGAAGAAGTGCGTCCCCTTCTCCTCGCCGATGTCGTAAATCTGGATGACGTTGTGGTGCGTGAGTTGGGCCGCGGCGTACGCCTCGCGGGTGAACCGGGCGACGAAGTTCGGGTCGTCGGCCAGTTTCTTGTGCATGACCTTGAGCGCGACCTTGCGGTCGAGCGAAAGTTGCCGGCCGAGCAGCACCGCCCCCATGCCGCCCTTGCCGAGGACCTTTACGACCTCGTACCCGCCGAGCCGGACGGGGAAGTCGTCGGCCGCGTCCTTCGCCTTCTTTGGCGGGGAAACGGCGGTCGGCTCGAACCGGTTCGTCCCGTCGTCGGCCGCGCTGGATTCGCGCTCGACATCGGTGAACGCCCCGGTCGTGTCCGGGGCGTTCACGGCCGACGGCGCGAAGGCGTTCGTCGGGTCCGGGGTGCGGTCCACGTTTGTGAACGCGCCGGTCGCGGCCGGGTCGGCGGCTTGGGCCGTCGGCTCGGCCGACAGGAGCTTGGCGAGAATGGTGCCGTCCGGGGACGCCGGGACGACGAGCAGGAACACGGTCCCGCACTTCGGGCACATCGGCTTGAACTGGCCGGGCTTGAGGTTCTTCGCGTTCAGCGCGCTCTTGCACTTCGGGCACGACACGCTCATGTGGGCACCCCTTACGGTGGGGACGTGACGGGGGATGCGGGTCGGAGTGGATTCTACCTCACGGCCGGAGCGGATGCGAACGGGTACTCAGTCGGAATCGGCCTCGTCGAACGCGGTTTTCAGATCGCGGGAGCCGTGAAGGACGCGGATGATCGACACGCCACCGGGGATCGGTGTGAAGACGATGACATAGTTCTGAAGGAGGACGGCGCTCCGCGCACCGAGCCTCAACTCGTCGCGCGCCCGGCCCAGCCCCGGTTGACCCGCGAGTAAGTTGCACACCCGGTCGTATTCGGCGGCGAACCGCTCGGCCGCCCGCGGGCTGCGCCCGTCCAGGTACTCGATGATCTCTTCGACATCTCGCTCGGCCTGGAGCGTTCGGTGAACCGTACTCATTGCGACTTGCTCCGGGCGGCCTTGCGCTCGCGGACTTCTTTGAGGATGTCCGCCGCGGTTTTCGTGGACATCCGACCGGCTTCCAGGTCCGCGAACCCCTTCTCGACTTCCCGCCGCAACTCTTCCAGCTTCGCCTCGCGCAGTTCCTTCTCCCGCAACGCCCGCAGTGCCTCGCGGACGACCTCGCTGCTCGTCTGGTACATCCCGGTCGCGACCTTGTCGGCGATGTACTGCTCCAGTTCCGGCGTCAACGACACGTTCATGGCAACTCCTCGGGGAATGCACCCAGAATACCCGCGATGTCAGGATGTGTCAAAATTTGCCCGTGGCAGACCGGGGCGGTGTTGAGGTAGAATGTCGCCAGCTAGGAGGATGACATGACGATCACACTGCCGGACGAAGTCGGACGGAAGGCGGAAGCCCACGCCAAAGCTCACGGTTTCGCCACGATCGAGGAGTACCTCGAAGATCTGATCCACGGCGACGAGGCGGCCGACGATCCGCCGATTCTCAGACCCGAAAACCGGGCCACCCTCGAGCGGTTGCTGGATGAGGGTATGGCCAGCGGGGAGCCGATCCCGGTCGATGAAGCGTTCTGGGAAGAACGCCGCCGCGTCTTGGCGGAACGAATGGCCCGCCGCCGCGCCGACCGGTCATGAGCATCGACATCTTACCCGCGGCCGCGGCCGATCTCGACGACGCGGCCGAGGACATCGGGGCGTCGATCGGCGAACGGGTCGCCCGGCTGTTCCAACGGCGGTTGGGGGACATGTTACGTCGGTTGGAACGGTTCCCACTCTCCGTCGCGCCGCACGAACCGCCGTTCCCCCGGTATCCCGGCCTTCGGGTGGTACCAATCAAACGGTTTGAAGCCCGACTTATTTGTTACGTGCCGACGGCGGACGGCATTCGCGTCGTCCGGGTCTTGCATTCTTCCCGAGACCTCGGCGCGATCTTCGGCTAGCGCGTACCCGCCGCCGGACCTGCTATAATCCCCTCCACCCGCGATTCACTCCTCTCTCGCGGCCGACCCGCACCCGCCCTCCGCACGAGAGGTATCCGTGACCCCACGCGAAGTTCTGGCCTTCCTCCGCGAACGCGACGTCAAGGCCGTCGATCTCCGGTTCATGGACTTCCCCGGCCTCTGGAAGCACTTCACCATCCCGGCCGAGCAGCTCGACGAACGCTCCTTCGAGGACGGCATCGGGTTCGACGGGGCCAGCCTCCGCGGCTGGCAGGCGATCAACGAGTCGGACATGATCGTCGTCCCGCAGCCGGAGACGCCGTTCATCGACCCGTTCCGGAACGAGACGACGCTGGTGATGATCTGCAACATCCAGGACCCGCTGACGAAGGAGGACTACAGCCGTGACCCGCGGAACGTGGCCCGGAAGGCGGTCAACTACATGAAGCAGACGGGCATCGCGGACACCGCGTACTTCGGCCCGTCGCTCGACTTCTTCGTGTTCGACGACGTGAAGTTCGACCAGACCAGCCACAGCGCGTTCTACTACGTGGACAGCGTCGAGGGGGCGTGGAACAGCGGCCGCGACGAGAAGCCGAACCTCGGCAGCAAGATTCCGTACCGGCAGGGCTACTTCCCGTGCCCGCCGGCGGACCAGACGCACGACCTGCGGTCCGAGATGATGCGGGTGATGATGGACAGCGGGCTGACGGTCGAGAGCCACCACCACGAGAAGGCCAGCGGCGGGCAGTGCGCCATCGACGTGCGGTACGGCGAACTCGTGCCGACGGCCGACAACGTGCTGAAGTACAAGTACATCGTCCGCAACGTCGCCCGCCGGCACGGGAAGACGGCGACGTTCATGCCGAAGCCGCTGTTCGACGAGTTCGGGTGCGGCATGCACGTCCACCTGTCGCTGGCGAAGGGCGGCAAGAACCTTTTCACCGGCAGCTCCTACTCCGGGCTGTCGGACACGGCCATGTTCGCCATCGGCGGCCTCTTGAAGCACGCCCCGGCGCTGGCGGCGTTCACGAACCCGACGACGAACAGCTACAAGCGGCTCGTCCCCGGCTTCGAGGCCCCGTCGGCGCTCGCGTACAGCCAGCGGAACCGGTCGGCGGCGATCCGCATCCCTGTGTACTCCTCACGGCCCGATTCCAAGCGGATCGAGTACCGGATGCCGGACGGGGCGGCGAACCCGTACCTGGCGTTCTCGGCGATCCTGATGGCGATGCTCGACGGCATCCGGAACAAGACGAACCCCGGCCAGCCGCTAGACAAGGACATTTACGACATGGCGCCGGAGCAACTCCGCGACGTGCCGAAGCCGCCGGGCGGCCTGGACGAGGCACTGGCGGCGCTCCAGAAGGACCACGAGTTCCTGATGCACTCGGACGTGTTCACCGAGGACGTGATCGACACCTGGATCGCGTTCAAGCGGAAGGAAGAGGTGGACGCCCTCCGCCTCCGGCCGCACCCCTACGAGTTCGCGCTCTACTTCGACAGTTGAAGCGTGGCGAGCCGAGCGGCGTAAGCCGCCGGGTAAATCTACTAACCCGGCGGCTTACGCCGCTCGGCTCGCCGGTGATTTTTCTCTCCCCGGACCCTCTCCCATGCCCCGTTCGCTGCTCGCTTGCGTCGTCACCCTCGTCGTGTTCGCCGTCGTCGTCGCACAGCGGCCGACGGACGGGCCGCTGCCGCCGCTGCCGGTCGCGGACGCGAGGCCGGCGTTCTGGAAGGGGAACCTCCACACGCACTCGCTCTGGAGCGACGGCGACGACTTCCCGGAAATGGTCGCCGACTGGTACAAGCGGCACGGCTACCAGTTCCTCGCGCTGACCGACCACAACGTCATCGCCGACGGCGAGAAGTGGGTGGACGCCGCGACCACGGTCGTCCGCAAGAAGGCGGTCGAGAAGTACGAGGCCCGGTTCGGCAAGGCGTGGGTCGAACGCCGCGTCGAGAAGGACAAGCCGCAGGTGCGGCTCAAGCCGCTCCGCGAGTTCCGGAGTCTTTTGGAGGAGCCGGGCAAGTTCCTGTTCGTCCCGGCCGAGGAGGTCACGACGAAGTTCGCGAAGTACCCGGTCCACATGAACGGCATCAACCTCCGCGACGCGATCAAGCCGGTCGAGGCGGCGAACGTCACCGAGACGATCCGCGTCAACCTGAAGCAGGCCGAGGAGCAGGCGGCGAAGACCGGGTGGCCGAACGTGACGTTCCTGAACCACCCGAACTTCCAGTGGGGCGTGAAGGCCGAGGAGATGATCGCGGCCGAGGAGTTGCGGTACTTCGAGGTGTTCAACGGGCACAGCGGCGTGCGGAACTACGGCGACGCGACGCACGCCAGCTGCGAGCGCATCTGGGACATCCTGCTCGCGGTCCGGCTGGCGAAGTTGAAGTTGCCGGTCGTGTACGGCGTGGCGACGGACGACTCGCACGCGTACCACGAGTTCGCCGTCGGCAAGACGAACCCCGGCCGCGGGTGGGTCATGGTCCGCGCCCCGCACCTGACGGCCGAGGCGGTCGTCCGGGCGATGAAGGCCGGCGACTTCTACTTCTCCACCGGCGTGACGCTCGACGAGATCGCGAAGGCCGACGGCAAGCTGACGCTCTCCATCCGCGCCGAGCCGGGGGTGACGTACAAGACGGAGTTCGTCGCCACGATGGCCGGCACGCCGCTGGACGCCGAGCCGATCCTGGACGAGAAGGGCCAGCCGCTCGACGTGACCCGCCGCTACCACGCGGACGTGGGGAAGGTCGTGGCGGAATCGACGAACGCGGCCCCGACGTACACGTTCACCGGCAAGGAGCTGTACGTGCGGGCGAAGGTCACGTCGTCGAAGCCGCACCCGAACCCGTACCAGAAGGGCGACACGGAGGTCGCGTGGACGCAGCCGGTCGTGCCGTGACCGGCTACTCCTTGTCCGCCGGCTTCGACGAACTCGTCCCGCCGGGGGCGGCCGGGAACACGAGCTTGCCGCCCTTCTCCGGGTGCGCCCCGGCCTTGCCGATCAAAACCGCCTTCGGGTTGTCGTCGCCGTCAACCATGACCTGGAACGTGACCGTCTCGGCCTTCGGGCCGACCTTGAAGTTCACCGCATCGACCTTCCCGTGCAGGCCGAACTGGAAGTCGAACCCCAACTTGTCCTTGTGAATGACGATCCAGTCGGCGTCCTTCGCCTTCTCGGCCTTGTCCAGCCCCTGGAAGTCGCCGCGGATCCAGTCCCCCTTCACGCGGGCGGAGCCGGAAATGACCGCCTTCTTCTTTTTCTTCGCCCCGCCGGCGGTCATCCGCATGTGCCACGCGCCGTCCTCGTAGTAGATGGCGCAAGCGGCTTTCATCCCGGCCTTAAACTTCTCCGGCCGCCCGGCCGGGTCCGGCAGGTCGTCCGCGACGAGCGGGGCCATCCCAATCATCAGGGCCGAGAAGGCCAGCATGTGTGCGAGAGGGCGGCGTAAGGCCATTGGAGTTCTCCGGGTCGTTGTTGGAGCAGTTGATTATTGCAAAGAGTCGTTACTTCGTGGGGGCCGGTTTCGGGACCACCATGACTTCGACGTTCTTGAAGACGCCTTGCCCCCTGGTGGTGTGCGCGCCGACGCCGCCGGCCTGGGTGATGGCCGCGTCGCGAATCTCCCCGACGCGCGTGCCGTTCGCGTAGACGGCGAGCGCGTCGCCGACGGCGGAGCAGGCTAGCTCGAAGAACTCGCCCTCCTTGACCCCGGTAGCGGCGGCGAACCGCTTCTTGACCCCGTACCGGAACCGCGCGTCCCGCGTGCCGATGCCGAAGCTCTCCGCGTCGTCGCACTCGTAGAAGCCGGTGTAGTAGACGCCCTTCACGTCGCGGACGGTGAGCATGACCGTTTGCCCCTTCTGCTTCTTCACTTGCGCCCGCACCACGAGGTCGGCGGCCGAGACGGCCTTGTCGTAGGCGTGGCCGTTGGCGATCTCGATGCCGGCGGCGGTGAAGGCGGCGTTCCGCAGTTCCCGCGTCGCCGGGTCCTGGAGAACCGGCCGCCAACTGCCGCCGCCAAGGCGGTCGTAGTCCCGCACCGGCGGCTCGAGTTCCCGAACCTCGACGCTGCGGACGCGGACCTCGCCGTCCTGGGCGCACGTGACGTTGATCGGGTGGCCGTCGGCCGGCATGGCGTCGTCGGTCACGTCGGCCGTCGTCACGCCGTCCACGAGCACCCGAACGCGGTTGCCCCGGACGATCACCTCCAGCGTGTACCACGCCCCCGCCGCGAGCTTCGGCGTGGCGAGGAGCGGGAGCGGGTCGCCCTTGCCGCGGGCGAGTCGGCCGACTTCCCTCCGCTCCGCGTCGTCCGGGGAGCCGAGGGACACGCGGAAGTAGCCGTTCACGCCGTCGTCCTTCGGACCGGGGAGGAGCACGACCCGGCTGGTGTACCGCCGCGTGTCCGCCGCCGGCTTCATCGCCTGAAGTTTCAGGTGGAAGTGGCGGTAATCCTTCTTGAGCGTGACGAGGTTGCTGCCGTCGTTGGCGGTATTCGCGGGGCACTTGCCGACGAGGACGCCGTCCTCGACGAGCCACGACCCCTTCGGGAAGCCGAACTTCTCCCACCCGGTCAGGTCCTTGCCGTTGAAGAGCGGGGCGAACGCCGTGGTAGGTGGCGGCGGGAGGGCCGCGACGCCTAGTTCTCGAATCGACACGTTGCGGTACGCCACGCGGCCGGTGTAGACCTTGAACCCGACCCGGCCCTTCGCCCGCATCAGCCCCGGCTTGGCGTCGAACGGCCGCGGGGCGGACGGGTCGAGCTTTAGATCGACGCACGCCTCCCCGTCGAACGTCGCGGCGCAGGCGTCGCCCCGGACGGTGACCTCGCACGTGTGCCACTGCCCGACGACGACCTTCGGCGTCTTCACCGGCGGCGCGAATACGCCGGTCGCCTTCGTCATCCACCACGCCGACCCGGTCACGTCTCCCGCCCTGGGGAACGTGAGGGTGAGGAGCGGGTGATCGGCCATGAGTTTGTTCCCGACCGGGAGGCTCTCCGCCGGAACCGCGCGAAGGGCTACGCCGCCGACCGCCCCGGCGTCCCGGATTTGGTAATCGAACCTCAACGTGAAGTCGCCGTAGTCCTTATCGGAAAGGAGGAAGCTCGCCGCCCGCGGGTTGGCGGCCGACGCGGTGACGGCCCCGTCCGCGACGGCCCACTGGTCGGCCCGGCCGCCCTCGACGGACCACCCGGCCAGGTCCTTGCCGTTGAACAGCGGGGTGAACGCCGGCGACGCGGGGGGCGGTTCGCTCGCCGCCAGGTTGGCGGGCAGCTCCGCGACCTTCTCCACGTCCGGCAGCCCGTCCCACAGCACGTCGCCGGTCGGGGCCGTCACCTTGATGTCGCGGAATAGGTAGCCGCCGGTCTTGAACAGGACCAGCCCGACCTGCCCGCGGGGGTGCGAGGTCGTGCCGCGGAAGACCGTCTCCGCCGGCGCGTCGCCCTCGGCCAGCAGACACTCGAACGTATTGCCGCGGACCTTCACCGTCGCCGTGTACCACACGTTGAGCTTCAGGGCGGCCTTCCGCGTCTGCATCTGGTTCCACTTGGCGGCCTTGTTCTCCTCCGCCTGGTAGAGCGTGTTGCCGAACGCCCCGAGGGAGAAGACGTTCTGGTTCTCGGCCCCGTTGCTGCGGAAGCAGAGGCCGAACTGGTGGGCCGTCGGGAGCACCCGCCGGGCCTGGACGGTGAAGTCGTAGTCGGTCCAGGCCGTGTCGCCGAACGCGACCTGCGGGAAGTACATGGCCGCGTCGCGGGCGAGGAACAGCCGGTCGGCGGCCTGCCGCCACTGTCCGCCGAGGACGCGGGTTTCCGTCCGCGGCGGCGGGGCGGCCGCGGCCAGGTCGGGGAAGCCCTCGAACAGCTTCGTCCCGTCCGGGGCGGTCACCACGAGGTTGCGGAACCGGGCCTCGGCCTGGAATGCGCCGAGGGCAACCCGGCCGGCCGGGTGACGCGGGTCGGTGCGCCGGACGACCTCCCGGTCGTTCCAGTAACAGAAGACGTTCGACCCACGGGCCGATACCTTCAACCGGTTCCAAGCATTCGTCTGGTTGGAAACGGACGACCCGTTTAGGAACGAGTCGCGGGTCCCGTCCGTGACGATCGAGGCCCAACAGGTGTGCGTGCCCTTGTCGTGGTTCGCCCCAAAGACCCAAAAGTTACTGCGGTCCGTTGCCCGGAAGAAGACGTGGCCGCTGCCCTTCACCTCGACCGTCACGTCATAATCGCGCCACACAACGTCCCCGAAGCCGACGGTTCCGTACCCAGGTCGGTCGCCGGGGTGGAGGACAAGTTCGTCCCCCTCACGGCTGGCCGTCCCCTTAATCATGGTTGCTTTCCGGTCCGGCGGTTGGGCGGCCGGCTTCTGCACGAGCGCCTTCACCGAGACGGTGTCGAAGTACCCGCTGTTCTCCTCGTTGCCGGGGCTGTTGCTGCGGACCGCCCGGAGGACGACCCGCACGTACCGCGTCCCGGCCATCGGCGCGCGGGTCGCGCCGTACTCCTTCCACGTCCCCGGCTCGTACCGCGGGCCGGTGTCGTAGGCCGTCGCCAGTTGTAGCTTGTCCTTGTCCAAAAACGTCACCCGGAACTGGGCCTTGTCTTTCTGCCCCTTGCCGCCGTAGCTGCCGAGCAGGGCCGACATTTTGAACTCGACCCGCCCGGCGTCGATGTCCGCCGCGTACTTCGACACGTCGATGTCCTGTTGAAGGATGCCCTCGGCGCATTTCCCGGCGTAGAAGAACGGGTCGGCCTTCGCGACCTTCCGCTGCCACTTGCCCTTCACGTTCGTCCACCCCTGGAGGCCGGACGAGTCGCACTGGCCGTTGACCACCAACTCCTCGGACGGTTCGACCGCGGCCGCCGCCGGCCCCGCGGCCTTCGGCGGCGCGGGGGCGTCCTTTTCCTCCTCGAACAGCCGGGCGACGAACTCCGTCCGCTCGTGGTCGAGTACCGTCACCTCCTCGCCGACCGTGACGAACCCCTTCTTCCGCACCTCGACCTTCCGCGTCCCGGCCGGGATGGTGATCTCCGCCTTCTCCGTCCCCGCGTCCCAGGAGACCGTGACGACGTTGCCGTCCACCAGCACCTCGGCGTCCGGGTCGAGGTCGGTCAGCTCGATGGTCCCGTTCGGCGTCTTCACCTTCACGAACAACCCCGCCGCGCTGGCGATCAGCAGGCCGATGGCGAGCACGCCGAGGCCGACGGCGGGGAGCAGCCACGCCGGCCGCCGCTTCCGGGGAACCTCTTTCGTCGTCGCGGTGAGCGGGGCCGTCGGCTGGTCGCCGAACGGGATCGAGCGCTGTTCGGCCACCGACCCGGTGTCGCCGATCGACACGTAAGGGGCCGACGCGACGACCTCCGTGGACGCCGGCAGCTTCTCCGTCTTCAGGCTCTCCTTCAGGATCGCCATGACCTCGTCGGCCGACGCCGGGCGGTTCGCCGGGTCCTTCGCCAAGAGGCGGTCGATGAGCGACGCCAGGATCGGCGGCAGGTTCGTCGCCAGGTTCGTGACGCTCGGCAGCGGGTCCGGCGTGGCCAACTCCGTGAGGATGGCGAAGACGCCCTCGCTGGCGTTCAGGTACGGGAGCTTCCCGGTCGCGAGCTGGTGCAGGATGACGCCGAGGGAGTACAGGTCGGTGCGGTGATCGACCTTCTTGCCGCGGGCCTGCTCCGGGGACATGTACGCCGGCGTGCCGAGGAGTTCGCCGGACTTCGTCACCTCGATCTCGCGGTTGACCGGGCGGGCGAGGCCGAAGTCGATGATCTTGACCGTCGGCTTGCCGGTCCGGGCGTCCGTCCCGAGGTGAATGTTCGACGGCTTCAGGTCGCGGTGGACGAGGCCGACGCGGTGGGCGTCCGACAGGCCCTTCGCGATCCCGTACGCGATCCGCCGCCAGATATCCGTCGGCATCGGCCGCGGCCGCTTGTCGAGCGTCTGGCCGGTCAGCAGTTCCATCGTCTGGTAGGACACGTCCCGCCAGACGCCGCAGTCGTACACCTCCGCGACGTGGGCCGACCGGACGCGGGCGGTCGCCTGCGCCTCCTCGATGAACCGCTCGCGGAGCCGGACGTTGTCCGCGTACTTCGGCAGGATGATCTTGAGCGCGACCGTCCGCCGGAGCGTCGGGTCGATGGCCCGGAATACCATCCCCATGCCGCCCTGGCCGAGTAGCTCGACGACGCGGTAGCGGTCCAACGTGCCGAGGTCGCCGGGCCGCTCCGGCGGGGCGAGGAACGCGAGGTCGGCGTTCGGCGCGGGCTTCCGGCCGAGATTCTTCACCCGGCGGAGAAGTTCCTCGACGAACGTGCCGTCGGTGCCGAGTTCGCTGGTGTCGTTGGCCGCGCGGAGGTCGGCGAGGAGCGGGTCGCTGGCCACGAGCTTCTCGGCCTTCGCGCCGCACGCCGGGCAGCCGAGGACGTGGTCGCCGACGGCGTCCGCGTCCGGGCCGGCGTGCGAGCCGAGGAGGACGCTTCGCAGGGTGTCGTCGGTCGGGCAGAGTTGCAGGTCGGGCACGGCGGCTCTCCGCGGGGGCTGACGTGAAAGGTACGCCACCGGGGGAGGAAACCTGTCAAAAAAAATGTGGAACAGGCACGGCGATCTTGTAGGGCGGGTCAAGGCTTTGCGCCGACCCGCCGGGACCGCAACCACACGGGAGAGCCGCGGAACCGGCCGGGACCGCGACGGCGGGTCGGCGCAAAGCCTTGACCCGCCCTACAAATCAGTCCCGGATGTTCTCCAGCAGCCCCCGCAGGCGGGCGAGCAGCCGGCTGCGGACGAGGTAGACGTAGTTCACCTCCACGCCGCACGCCTGGGCGACCGCCGCGGCCGGCTCCTCGTCCAAGACGTACCGCCGGAAGATGTCCCACACGTCGGCCCGGACCTGCGTTCGCAGGAGCTTCAACGCCGAGCGGGTGAGCAGTCGGATTTCGTGCTGCTCGACCAGGTCCGGGGCCTGGTCCGCCAGCACCTGCGAGAGTTCGTACTCGGCGTCCGGGCGGCCGCGCTTGCGGAAGAAATCGACGCACTTCGTCCGCGCCACCGTCCGCAGCCACGCCCGGAAACTGCGGGAGGCGTCGTACTCCCACGCCGGCAGCCGCTTCGAGAGTTCGAGGAACACGTCCTGGGCGATGTCCGCCCGGTCGTTCGCGTCCGGCACGGTCCGGCGGACCCAGAAGTCGATGAGCGGGGCGAGCAGCCGGACGAGGTCGTCCCAGGCGGTCGCGTCGCGGGCCTCCCGGATCCGCTGGAGGAGCGTCACCGGCGTGCCGGGCAGCAGCCGCGTACGGGCGGCGCGGTCCATCGCCGAGAGCGGCGGGTTCGAGGCGGCCGGCGGGTCGTGCATGGGGGAAACATAGGACGTTCGGCGGTCAGATTGAACCGCTCAAACCGATTCCCCGAATGGTCGGATTGTCGCGACGCGGGCGGAACCGCCGGTCGTGCCCGACGCGCCGGCCCCGGACTCTGCGAAGGGTGGCGAAGCGGCCGCGACCTTGCCGCTTCCGTGGCCGTGGCGAACTACACGACCTGTACTGGTTGCCCCCCCCCGCTCAGGTAATGTCCCAATGACGGCCCGACCCGCCCGGCGCGGAACCATCGTCCCGTTGCTCGCGGTCTGCTGCGTCGCCCTGTTCGGGTTCGTCGCGCTGGCCATCGACCTCGGCATGTTGATGGTCGCCCGGAGCGAGTGTCAGAACGCGGCGGACGCCGCCGCCCTCGCCGCCGCGCGGGTGCTCGACAACCGGTTCCCGACCGGCTCCGACCCGGAAGCCTACGACAACCGCCGCCCGCTCGCGGAGGCCACGGCCCGCACCGTCGTGACCGACAACTGGTTCCTGAACACGAAGTTCGCCCTCGGCCGCGTCCGCACGGCCCGCGCCGGGCTGTACGACTACGACCCGGCGACGGAGCGGTTCGGCCCGTACTTCCCGAGCGGGAAGCCGACCGGGAAGTCGTGGACGGCGGTGGAAGTCGTCGTGGACGGCGAGCAGCCGGCGTACTTCGCCCACGTGTTGGGCATCGCGACGCTGCCGACCGCCGCCCGCGCCGTCGCCGCCCACCGGCCGCGGGACGTGGCCCTCGTGCTGGACATGTCCGGGTCGATGCAGTTCTCCAGCACGACGCACTGGGAGCCGGGCACGGCCGGGTCGAACGACGTGGTGTACGGGCTGCTCAACCCGGACCCGCACTACCCGCGGTTCGGGCACTACGCCCGGTTCGCGCAGTACCAGGCCACGACCCCGGCGAAGGGGCAGGTCTTCAATTCCACGGCGGGCGGCCGGCCGAACCCGCTGCGGATGACCGGGGCGTTCGTCGGCGCGACCGGCGAGGTGTTCGCGCCGAACAACCACACGATCGAGACGCCGAGCGGCCCGCCGTTGGTCCGCGACTTCTACTTCGACCCGAGCAACCTCGCGGACCCGCGGGCCGCGGCCGTGACGGTCGCGTCCGGCGACAACCTGCGGAACGCCTTCCATCGCTGGGACCCGCCGATGGTCGGCGCGGGGAACCCGAACGCGCTCATCCCGCCGACCTACGACTGGGGCCAGTACAGCGCGTTCGACACCACGAACACGCGCGGCCCGGTCCCGGCCCCGCCGACGTTCGCGGAGCAGTCGAACGAGACGGTTACGTATGTCGGCGACCGGTTCCCGCGGAAGGGCGGCGTCATCCTCACCACGAACGCGACGTGGGACCCGGCGGCCAGCACCGGGGCGGCGCGAACCCTCCTCGACGTGCTGTTCGCGACCGGCACGACGCCGGCCGCGACGACACGAACGATCCCGGCCTCGCGGCCGGCCGTCGCCAACGGGAACCGCACCGAGGGGGGCACGGACTGGGGCAACTTCTACGACGACGGGTGGGAGCGGAACGGCTACGACCTCGACGTGCCGACGTACATTTCGAGCAACCGGGCGACGGCGAACGTGCGGGTGAACAACCCCTTCCAGGGCCGGTCGATGGGGCCGGGGTACTGGGGGAAGACGTTCTTCATGTGGCCGCCCGACCCCCGCTGGGGCGGGGGCAGCGGCGCGGCGCGGCCCGACCTGCCGGCCGCGGGGAACTCGGCGAAGGACGCCGGCGGCAACTGGATCGCCGACTGGCGGCGGCGGTTCTTCCTCCGCGGCAACAGTCCCGACACCGGCAGCCCGACGACGTTCCTGTACTTCGACCCGCAGCTCGACAACGACCCGCTGACGACCGGCACGCAGAACGTGAACCAGGCCCTGCTCCGCGGGGGCATCGGCCACGTCCTCCGCGACGGCGCGGCCGGGCCGCAGCGGAACTACCGGGTGAACTACCGGGCCGTCCTCGCGTGGCTGCGGTCGCCGCCGAACGTGCTGCCGCCGAACCTCCGGGCCGGGCGGGTCCTTTACTACACGTCGATCCCGGAGCACGTCGATAACTTCGCCACGGACGCGGACCAGCGGTTCTGGCGGGACTACATCGACTTCGTGCTGGGGTACAACGGGAACGTGTCCGGGTACGACCCGCGGTACACGCTGGCCGGCGTCGAGAACATGCCGTGGCCGGACGGCCACAGCATCGCGATCAACGGCACGTCGAGCTACGACCCGGACGGGCCGCCGCCGCCGAATCCGCTGCCGTACATGAATCTGGCGGACAACCCGAACCGGCCGCGGATGCACTTCTGGTTCGGCCCGGCCACGATGCTCGCGTTCCTCACGACCCGCGCGCCGGCCAAGAACTGGCTGCCCGGCAACGCGCACGAGGCCCAGGGCTGGCAGCTCAAGGTCGGCGTGCAGTCGGCGGTCGAGGACATCAAGAACAACCACCCGAACGACCACGTCGGCCTCGCGTTCTTCGGCTACCCGCACTACACCGCCCCGCGGGTGGCCGTCGGGCAGGACTGGGTGAGCCTGCGGAACGCGCTCTACTTCCCGCGGACGCTACTGCCGCAGTTGCAGGTCGGGAACCAGTCCGCGGAGGTGCGGGCGTTCAACGCCGGGTTCGGGTCCGCGCTGCTGGGCAACCTGCCAAACGCGAACGGGCAGACCGACCCGAACACCGGCCTCGCGCTGGCGTTCAACATGCTCCGCGGCCCGACGGCCGGCGGCAACGGGCGGAAGGGGGCGGCGAAGATCGTCCTGTTCGAGACGGACGGCGTGCCGAACGCCTTCCAGGGGTTCACCCTCGGCGGCAGCGGCGAGAACGCAACCTACAGCTACGACGGGACCGGCGGCGTGCGGTCGAACGGCGACCCCGGCGTCGTGCAGCGGGCCTACGACGTGGCGGCGCAGCTGGCGCTGCCCGTGACCGAGGGCGGGCACTCGCTGCCGAGTTCGCCGGCGCGGATTTACCCGATCGCGTTTGGGGATTTGTTCAGCTCGAACAGTTCGTTCCGGCCGACGGCGCTGTCGTTCCTCGGCACGGTCGCGTACCTGGGGAAGACGGCCGAGCGGCCGACCGACCCGCTGCCGGCGGCACAGGTGATTACCGGCCCGTCGCAGACGCGGATCGACAACCTGCGGTATGCGTTCGAGCGCATCCTGCAGAGCGGCGTGCAGGTGACGCTGATCGAGTGAGATAGTAGTAGGCACACTCCGTGTGCCGTCTGCTGTCGGTCGCAGCGACCCGGACGAACGCCCCTGCGACCCGAAGGAGACGGCACACGGAGTGTGCCTACTACTTTGTGTCACACCGTCTTGAACCACCGCCGCGCCATCTCCAGCTCGTCGCCCTTGTCGATCAGCCCGTCGGCGTTGAAGTCGAACCGGGCGTCGTACCGCGGGTCGGCCGTCGTCGCCCCGACCTTCTCGGCGGCCATCCACCGGGCTTCCTTGTTGTAAAGCCGGTCGCCGTCCAGGTCGCCGAACAGCCGGAAGAAGTCGAGCGTCGCGTCCTCGGCCATCGGGACGCCGGCGGCCGTCACCCGCGAGGCATGAACCCTCAGCGTGTACGCCCCGTCGGCGATGGAGCCGCCGACGGCGAACGGGCCGGCGAACGTGACCGTCGCCACCGTCTTCCCGTTCACCACCGCCGTCTGGACGTTGACCTGCACGGAGAAGCCGTCCGTCCGCCGCACCGTGATCGCGTCCGTCCCGAGCGCCACCGCCTGATCGAAGTTGACCGTGATCTTCGTCACCATCGACCGCTGGGCGGCCCCGTCGTTGACGACGACGCCCGTGACCTTCGGCTCCGCCACCGGCGTGGTGCTGACCGTCGGCGCGAGGTCCCACTTCCACAGTTCCGGCCGCTGCACGTCGGTCCGGCCGGGGAAGTAGACGGCCCCCTTGAAGTACGCCCCCGGCGCGGTCGCGCCGGCGAGGACCAGGCCCGAGCCGGCCGACCAGTACTCGACGGGGTAGCGGTAGTTCGACGCGGTCCGGGCCGGCAGGCCGGTCGTATCGACCGCCACCCAGCCGCCGGGCGTGCCGTCGGTCCGGTAGAGGTTGCCCGAGATGCTGTCCTGGAACAGGAAGAACGCCTTCGGGTTCTGCTCGCCGGCCGGGGCGTGCCCGACGAAGGTCCAGGACGTGTCGGCCGAGCCGGGCGGTACGAGTTTCGTCGTCCCGGCCGTCGTCCCGTCGCTGACGTACCACGCCAGCTTCGAAGTGCCGGGCCGGGTCGGGTGCGGGTCCAGGACGTGAATCATCAACTTGTCGCCGTAGGCGTAGAAGTCCATCACCCGCCCGGCCCCGGCCGGCAGGACGAACTTCTTCGTCCCGGCGGCCGTGCCGTCCGTCTCCCACAGCCCGGCGTCCGCCGGCTGCGGGTTCACCCCGGTGGCGGTCGAGAAGAACGCCTTGCCGTTGATCGCCTGGACGTAGTTCGCGTACACGCCGTCGAACACCTTCAGCAGCTGCCGGGACGCGGACGACTGCCCGTCGCCGACCCACACGGACGACTTCTGCCCCGGCTGCGCGTCGGACGCGAACACGAACTGGCCCGGCGCGACCTGTGCCCCGACCTGGAGGGCGACGTGGCCGGTCGTCGGGCTGTTGGCCGTAAGGTTCTGCTGCTGAACCTTCGTCCCGGCGGCCGTGCCGTCGGTTTCCCACACGACCGTCAGGCCGGTGACCGTCTGCCACGTCATTTCGAGCTTGTCGCCGACCCGCTTGACGGCCGGCGACCGGCCGGCGTAGTCGGCCAGCTCGTTGCCGAAGTCTTTCAGCAGCGCGTTGGTCACGCCGTCCGTCTTCCACCACGCGACCCGGTTCGGCGTGTTGACGGTACGGGTGACGAAGACCAGCTCCCCGTTCAGCCCGGCGACCTCGCCGCCGCTCGCGTGGTCCGTGCCCGGCGGCAGGCCGACGGCCTTGAACGTGCCGGCCGCCGTCCCGTCGGACCGCCACAGGATTTCGCCGGTCCCGTCGTTGGCCGTGAAGAACACGACCCCGTTCCCGGCCGCGCGGAACGACGTGGGGTTCGACCCGCCGAGGCCGGGCTTGATGTCCTTGACCAGCTTCGTCCCGGCGGTCGTGCCGTCGGACGAATACAGTTCGTACCCGTGGCCGTTGTCCGCGGAGAAGAACAGCGTCTGACCGGACGGGGTGATGTTGAGCGGGTACGACCCCCAAATGCCGGGCATGATGTCGGTGAGCTGCGTGGCGGCGGGCGTGTCGCGGGCTTCCAACTGGGTGACCGCGAGGCGATTCGGCGCAGGCAGGCGCATGAACGAGCGTCCTTACTCAAAGACCGGTCGGATCAATTGGCGAAACCGGCGGCGGAAGATAGCGAGAAATGATAATGAGGGCAATCCCACCCGCGAGGCGCCCGCCGCGGAAAAATGATTCCTCGGAACTCCCCCCCACCCCACGCCGGAATCATTGCAAAACATCGGAATCATTTTTGTGAATGACGCAACCGAATTGCCTGTAGTATCTTGTGCCGACGCGCGCCGTCCGGAATCATTTTGCCGGGGTCCGGAATCATTCCGATGTTGGTCAACCGCCGCAGCCACCCAACGGGCCGGCTCAGCAGTTCACCATGTTCAAGGCCAGCCCGCCCTTCGACGTTTCCTTGTACTTGTCCTGCATGTCCAGACCGGTCTGCCGCATCGTCTCGATGACGCGGTCGAGCGGGACGCGGTGCGTGCCGTCGCCGTGCAGCACGGCCAGGCGGGCGGCGTTGATCGCCTTCGCCGCCCCCATCGTGTTCCGCTCGATGCACGGGACCTGCACCAGCCCGCCGATCGGGTCGCACGTCAGCCCGAGGTTGTGCTCCATGCCGATCTCGGCCGCGTTCTCGACCTGTGCGTTCGTCCCGCCCATCACGGCCGCCAGCCCCGCCGCGGCCATGCTGCACGCGACGCCGACCTCGCCCTGGCAGCCCATCTCGGCCGCGGAGAGCGAGGCGTTCCGCTTGTAGAGCGCGCCGACGGCCGCGGCGGTGAGAAGGAAGTCACGGGTCCCGTCCGGCGTGCCGTTGAGGAACCGCCGGTAGTACGCGAGGACCGCCGGGATGACGCCGGCCGCGCCGTTCGTCGGGGCCGTCACGACCCGCCCGCCGGCCGCGTTCTCCTCGTTGACGGCGAGCGCGAACAGGCTCACCCAGTCGAGCGCCGCCAGCGGGTCGGAGGTCGCGGGCCGGCCGTTCAGGTTGCGGAACAGTTGCCCCGCCCGGCGGCGGACGTTCAACCCGCCGGGCAGGATGCCGTCCGTTCGGCAGCCGCGGTCGATGCACCGCTCCATCACAGCCCAGATGCGGTCCAGCCCGGCGTCCGTCTCGACCGGCGACCGCCAGGCCGTCTCGTTCTTCCGCACGATGTCGGCGATCGACAGCCCCGTCCTCTTGCCGATGTCCAGCAACTCCGCGGCGGAAGCGAACTCGAACGGCACGGGGTTGGGCGGGGCGTTCCCACCGGCCTGCCCCGCGCTCGCTTCCGCCTCGTTCACGACGAACCCGCCGCCGACGGAGTAGAACGTGTCGGCCGCCAGCTCGTTCCCGTCCGCGTCGAACGCCGTCAGCCGCATCCCGTTCGGGTGCCGCGGCAGCGACTCGTCCATGTGGAACACCAGGTCGTCCGCCTCGTGGAACGGGATGTCGCGCGTCCCGGCCAACCGGAGCGTGTGCTTGGTCCGTGCGGCTTCGACGAGCGGCCCGACGGCTTCGGGGTCAACCGTGTCCGGCTGCTCGCCGGAGAGGCCGAGGAGGACGGCCGTGTCGGTGGCGTGGCCGCGGCCGGTGAGGGCGAGCGACCCGTACAGGTCGGCCCGCACCCGCCGCACGCGGTCGAGAAGGTCGCGGAGCGACCGGGCGAACCGGACGGCGGCCCACATCGGCCCGACGGTGTGCGAGCTGGACGGCCCGACGCCGATCTTGAACAGGTCGAACACGCTCAGGGCCATGCGACCGCGCCTCGCGAGATGTAGACTGGGAGGGGACGTTGGAATTGTACAGTGAAGCGGCTTACACACGAATCGCCGCGGGGTTTTCAGCCCGGTTCACCGGGCTTCCCGCGGAGCGGTAATCGGCCCGCCCTTTCAGGGCAGGGTTTGTTGGCTCCGATTCCTCTGGCGTCGCGGCCGAAAAATGTTACCCTAGAACTGCCCACCCCGCCGATGATCGTCTCCGACGCTTCCCACCCCACTTGGAGCCAGCCGATGCGGTTGCTCCGTCCCGCCTGGTCCGCCGCCGTCGTCCTCGTTCTCGCCGCCGTCGGCCGCGCCGACCCGCCGATCGAATCGGTCATCGACCGCCACATCGACGCGAAGCTCGCCGCCGAGAAACTGACCCCCGCGGCCCAGGCCGACGACGCCACGCTGATCCGCCGGCTGACGCTCGACCTCGTCGGCCGCATCCCGACCGTCGGCGAGACGGACGCCTACCTGAAAGCGACCGCCGCCGACAAGCGGGCGAAACTCGTGGACCGGCTCATGGCGTCCCCGGCGTTCGACCGCTACCAGGCGGTCCTCTTCGACGCGATGCTCAACGCCGACCCCGGCCGCGGCCGGTCCGGGTCCGTCCGCGACTACCTGACGCAGGCGATGAAGGACAAGAAGCCGTGGGACCAAATCTTCCGCGAGCTGATGCTGCCGGGCGACAACGAGAAGACGAAGGCCGCCGGCGAGTTCCTCCGCGCCCGCGTCCAGGACGCGGACAAGATGACGAACGACGTGAGCGTCGCGTTCTTCGGCGTGAACGTCAGCTGCGCCCAGTGCCACGACCACCCGCTCGTGAAGGACTGGAAGCAGGACCACTTCTACGGCATGAAGTCGTTCCTAGCCCGCACCTACGACGCCGGCGGCAACCTCGCCGAACGCGAGGCGGGCCTCGTGAAGTTCAAGCCGACGAAGGGGCCGGAGCGGGCCGCGAAGCTCATGTTCCTCACCGGCGCGGTCGTCGAGACGGACACGCTCCGCGAGCTGTCGAAGGAAGAACAGAAGAAGGACGGCGGCGGGAAGAACAAGGGCGAGGCGAAGGCCCCGCCGCCGCGGCCGAAGTTCAGCGCGCGGGAGAAGCTGGTCGAGGTCGCGCTCCGGCCGAAGGAGGCGGAGTTCTTCGCCCGGTCGCTGGTCAACCGGCTGTGGCACCGGTTCCTCGGCACGGGCCTCGTCAACCCGCTCGACCAGATGCACAGCGAGAACCCGCCGTCGCACCCGGAGTTGCTGACGTGGCTGGCCCGCGACACGGCCGCGAGCAAGTACGACATCCGCCGCCTCGTCCGCGGCATCGTGATGAGCGACACGTACTCCCGCGACGGCCGGTACGCGAGCGAGTCGCGGCCGGAGGACAAATTCTTCGCCGTCGCGAAGCTCCGGCCGCTCACGCCGCAGCAACTCGCGACCTCCCTCAAGATCGCGACGACCGACCCGAAGGGCTACGACAACCTCAAGCCGGACGAGTTCGAGAAGCGGATCGAGCAGGCGGAACAAGCGGGCCGGAGTCTCGCGTCGCTCATCGCGCAGCCGACGGACAACTTTCAGATCGGCGTCGGCGAGGCGCTTCTGTTCAGCAACGGCGACCGGGTGATGAAGGAGTTCCTGACCGACGGCGGCGGCAGCCTCCTCGCCGCGGCGAAGGCGGCGAAGACGCCGGCCGACGCCGTGACGCAACTGGTGCGAACGACGATGGCCCGCCCGGCGACCGACGCCGAGGTTCAGGCGCTGACCGCCTACGTGGACGATCGGAAGGACCGGCTCGCCGACGCCCATCGGCAAGTGTTGTGGGCGCTGGTGACGTGCCCGGAGTTCCGGTTCAACCACTGAGAAACGCCAACCCGTCACGCACGACGGGTTTTCGGCCTGGAAGGCCGCAACATGTCAGCCCAGGGCAACGCCCTGGGTTGGCCGCGTGCAGGATCAAGCCCTGAAAGGGCGAAACATTCTGCCGCCCTTTCAGGGCTTCATGCTTGGGGGTGGCGGTCTTACCCAGGGCGTTGCCCTGGGCTGACATGTTTCACCCCTTCGGGGCAAAGAAACCGCGGTCGATAGACGATAGGTCCGGCGTCGAACATTCGGAGGTTTGTGATGTCTCGTCAGCGCTGCAATCCGTCGGAACACTCCGTCGGCCGCCGGGCCTTCCTCGGGGCGACCGCCGCGTTCACCGCGACTGCGTTCGCCGACATGACCGGCCTCGACGTACTCGGCACGCCGGCCCTCGCCGCCGACCTCAAGAAGTCCCAGAAGCGGGTCATCATGCTCTGGCTCGCCGGCGGCGCGAGCCAGCTCGAAACGTGGGACCCGAAGCCCGGCGCGGCCACCGGCGGGCCGTTCCGCGCGATCCCGACCGACGTGCCCGGCGTCCACGTCTCGGAGCTGATGCCGCAGATGGCGAAGCGGATGAAGCACGTCTGCGTCCTCCGCGGCCTCGACACGAAGAACGGCGACCACGGCAGCGCCGCCGTCACGATGATGCGCGGCCGCCGCAACGAGGCCGGGCTGCGGTACCCCGACCTCGGCGCGGTCGTCGCCCGCGAGATGGGCCGGGCGGACAGCAAGGTCCCCGACTACGTCACCTTCTACACGCAGACCGAGGGCCGCAACATGGCCCCCGGCGACGCCGGGTTCCTGGGCGCGCGGTTCGCGCCGATGGAGCTGACGACGAACAACACGCCGGACTTCATCCGCAAGCTCGACGGCATCTCGGACCTCGACCACAAGACCCGCGGCGACCTCCGCGACCTGCTCGGCAAGCAGTTCGCCAAGGGCCGGCAGTCCGAGGTGATGGGCAGCCACAACGAGGCCTACGAGCGGGTCCGCGGCATCATGGCGAGCGAGACGCTGTTCGACATCTCGAAGGAGCCGCAGAAGGTCCGCGACCGCTACGGCCCGACGCAGTTCGGCCAGCAGACGCTGATCGCCCGCCGGCTGGTGGAGGCCGGCGTCCCGTTCGTGCGGGTCGGCCGGGCGTGGTGGGACAGCCACGGCCAGAACTTCGAGACGCACCAGGAGATGGTCCCGGAGCTGGACCACGTCATGGCGACGCTGATCGACGACCTGAAGGACCGCGGGTTGCTCGACGACGTGATGATCGTGACGCTCTCGGAGTTTGGCCGGACGCCGCAGATCAACAGCAGCCTGGGCCGCGACCACTTCGCGAGCGCCTGGAGTACGACGATCACCGGCTGCGGGATCAAGGGCGGGTCGGTGTACGGCAAGACGGACGACAAGGGGAACAAGGTGGTGGCGGAGGAGGCGACGGCGGCGACGCTGTTCGCGACGATCTACCGCGCCCTGGGGATCAACCCGGAGAAGAACTACTACGTCGGCGCGCGGCCGGTCCCGCTGGTGGACCCCGGCACGGAGGCGATCGAGGCGGTGCTGGCGTAGGGCCGCGAAAACCGCTAGGACGGGTCGAGACCGCCACCGCCGCCACCGCCACGGGTGGCCCCCCGTGGCGGAAACGCCACCTGGAGTTGACGCGACGGGTAGAATGCAAGATTTGTCCACTTTTATGACCGCGGGCTTGCCCGCCGTTACGAATCCTCGTCCAGTGTGCCGACCGGCGACTTGGCCGCGGCCTTCTCGAACGCTTCTTCAACGAACTCCTGATCCTCCAGGTTGATCGTCAGGCTCTCGCGGTATTGCAACGCGGCGGCGTCCGCTTGATACGTCACCTCGCCGTGGTGCTGCTTCACGACGCGGACGATCTCGTCCAGCGAGACGCGGAAGAACTCCTTCCGCGGGTTCACCTTGTTGACCTGCCGCCGGAAGAACGCCTTGTGCAGGGCCTTTTCCAGTTCCGGGGCGTTGTCCGTGGCGATCATCAGGTGAACGTCGAACGGGAACGGCACGGACGCATCGCCCAACTCGTGGACTCGTTCCATCGGCTCCAGCCGGCGGGTCATGCCGATCTTGAAGACGCCCTCGCCGAACGACCCGATGTTCGAGATGACGTAGACGTTCCCGGCCTTCGTGAGCTGCGCCTGCGAGATCGTCCGCTGCGACTTCGCCTCGGCCTCCGCCAGCTGCTCCTGCAACCGGGAGATTTCCTCGGAGTGCTTGCCCGCCGCGTCCCGGAGCGCCCGGTCCAGGGCCGCCTCGATCAGCTTCTTCTCCCGGTCGGCCTGTTCGAGCGCCCGCTGAATCTCCCGCTCCCGCTGCTGCTCCTCGCGAATCTGAGCCTTGATGCGGGCCTGCTCCTCCCGCTCGAGCGCGGCCCGCACGGCCAACTCGTACTCCCGCTGGAGTTGGTCGAGGTACTCCTTCTCCTGCTGCTTGGTGACCGTCACGCCGACGGCCCGGCACCGGTTGATCGCGTCCTGCAGCCGCGTCTTGTTGCTGGAATAGTTGCTCTGCGTGAGCGACCGGCTAACCCAGTTCAGCGTTTCCTTCAGGTAGCGCTGCCCGATGTCGTTCGCCATCCGGTCGATCTTGTCTTGCCGCTGGACGAGCAGCTGGTGCTCGTAGTCCTGCTTCGACGTGATGGTGGCCGCGTTCCGCAGGTCGGTCTTGAGGATCGCGTTCTCTTGAAGCAACTCGTTGTACGTGATGACCCGCTGGCTGAACTCGGCCCGTTGGGCTAGGAATTGAACCCGATCCTCCTCGTGCGCCGCCCGTTCCCGCCGGAGGCGGCCGGACCGGTCTTCCAAGTCCTCCTGCTCTTGCCGCAAGTCGCGGTCGAGCCGCTTCAGCCGCCGGTCGAGGGCTTCGAGCCGCACGCGGCGGGGTTCGAGCAGGAAGTAAAAGAGCGTGGCCCCGCACCCGAAGCCGAGGATCGCGAGGAGGATGGGGCCGGTCACGGGGTCACCTTCGAAGCCGGGCCGAGGATCACGAACGCCGCCATGCCGCCGCACTTCGGGCAGCGGCTTTCTTCGAGGAACGCCACCTTCGGCGCGGTCCGTGGGTGGCCGCACCGGTTGCACTTCGCCCGCACGGGCGCGTTGAACTGCGTCCGGAACGCCCACTTCTTCGGCGAGCCGGGCGGGATCCGTTCGATCAGCCCGGACCGCTCCCAGACCTGCTCGATGGCGTACACCCGGTCCGATTTCAACGGCTCGCGGCTTTCGAGGATCGGCGTCCCGCCGCGGACCTGTTGCCAGAGCCGGTAGGCGGTGTCCAGGAGCTGCCGGGCCTCCGCGAGCTGGGCCTTCAGGTCCTGCCCGGACCGCTTCTCGACGCCGCGGCGTTCCGCGAGGAACACGTCCACGCGGTCGAGGGCGTCCTGCCGGAACAGCGGCGGGGCGTACCGGAAGACGATCCCTAGCGTCGGCAGCGGCGGGTTCTCCATCTTCATGAACTTCCGCTCGAACTGCGTCGCCCCGTCGATGTGCGGCAGGCTCCGCAGCGCGACGTCGATGGCCTGGTGGTACGCGCCCTCCCGCTCGGCCGCGAGTGCTTCGAGGGCCATGGCGTGGCACTGCCTCCGTTCCCATTCGAGTTCGCCTTTGGTCGCCATCGTCATGGTCGGTCGCCCGGCCGGGTGAAGGGACTTGATCGCGAGTCGCCGGGGTGTGACAGAATCGCGATCGGAGGCTTCAACCGGTCTCGTCTGACCGATGCTCCGAAGAGTTTCAGGCTGTGGATGGCCCCGATGGTACTCGACACGAGTTGCGGGGCCAAGCGTCATTTAGCGGTGTGGCTCTGCCCACCGTGCGGGGCGAGTCTTCGAGGCCGCCCCACGGAGCCTCCCGCGGGGAACTGTCCGCGGTGGGAGGGCCGTTCCCCGCGGGAGGAAGGCGAACACGCTCGCGGGAAGATGGTTGTGGTGGGAGGAGGGTCCCCGGCGCGGGCAGGTGGTGCGGGTTCTCGCGGACTCGAACCCGCACGGTGGGCAAGCCCACCGCTAAATGACGCTGGCCCACGCAACCCTCTTGGGTCCACGAGATGTTCGCGACGATATTGAGGTCGGGTTCAACGGAAACGGCAAAGCGGCGGAAGACGAACCCTAGATCATTAAGTTTCCGGCAGCGTAAATCACATGCGGCTGAGGCTCGGAGTTACTGGCAACCGGACTTCTTCAGAAGGTCGGCCGGGGTCAGGCCATTCGCGTCAACCACATCTTTACTCGCGCCGAGCGCAATGAGTTCCTTTATTAAGTTCTTGTGACAAATCGAACTGGCGAAGTGCAACGCCGTGTAGCCGTCCAACTTATCGCCGGGACGAACGGCCCGTAAGTTCAGGTCGACGGGATGCGCCTTGGCGATTGCCACGATCTTGTACGCGGCTTGGAAGTCTTTGCGGTCGAGCGAAAAGTGCAGCGGGCTTAGCCCGTTGCGATTCAGTCGGTTCAGGCAGTCGGGGTCCGACCGAACGGCATCTTCTATCAAATCGTAGTCTCTGTTGATTATCAGCCGGTGTACGGTCTCGTTGCGATGCCTTTGGGCAAACTCGCCCGTCATCGGGAAGGGCAGCACGCCGGTTGCGAAGAGGACGAACAAGCAGAACACGATCAAGCAGTGGACGATTTTGAGTCGGGACTTCATCGGAACAACCCCGATTCCAAATTGCCTTCTCTCCTATTTGAACGCCTTCCTGCTTCCCAAACAAGGCTGGTCCCAAACTCCCCAACTGCTCCATAACCCGGCCGTGTACAAACGTAGCGCTGTGCCGTCGCTACCTGTCTAGAAATGTCTACTTATCCCCTCGTCAGCCCTTTTCGAGACCAAAAATCGGGTCAAAAATCGCATTTTCTGCCCTTTCCTCGTTGCAGTGAATACTGAACACAGGTATAGTTACATCAGACGACACCAATGAGGAGTTCTCAGCCGACGCGAGGCCGAACACGGCGACGAACCCGCCGCCGGGCCGACCGCGGGAGCTGCCAACGATAACAGGAGGCGATCATGGAAAGCTGGCGAAAAGTGTGGCGCGAAGGCTTCACGCCCGTCCTCCCGACCACCGGCCTCACGGCCCTCCGCGACGCCCTCCGCGGCGACGACGCCCGACTCACACAAGGGTCCACCACCACGCCGCCGCCGCTCATGTGCGTCCAGGACTGGCCGTGCGAAGGGGCCTGCGCCCTCGGCTTCTGCGGGTGGTTCGGCGAACACCTCGCCACCGTCGGCGAGGTCGAGGAGTTCTTCGCCAAGTGCTGCTACGAGGCCGACAACCGCCTCGGCGAGCCGGCCGCCTGCCGGTGGTTCCTCAACTGGTTCGACGACACCCCCCGCGACGAGATGCGGCGGGAACTGCTCGCGGAAGTCGAACTCGCCCTCGCCGACCGCGTCCCGGTGGACCTGCCGGCCGCCCAGCCGAACGCGGCCGCGGCCAGCGGCAAGCACGCGGCGGCGTGAAGTAGTTGGTAGTTGTCGGTTGTTAGTTGGCAGTAAAAACCAAGCCCGACCAGACCCCAGACCCTATACCCCAGACCCCTTCTTCCCGGTGATCCCATGAACTGCACGAAACTGGTTGCGACGGACAAGGCGTGTCGGAACTGCGGCCGCGCGAAGGTCAACCGGCCGCGCGGGCTGTGCTGGAGCTGCTACTACACGCCGGGGGTGAAGGACCAGTTCCCCAGCACCAGCAAGTACGCCCGCCGGGGGGAAGGGAACTTCAGCGGGAACGCCCCGCTGCCGCCGATCCCGACGACGGCCGCGCCGGGCACGGTCGAGAAGCTCGAGGTACTGGCGATGCGGGCGAAGCTGAAGCAGGCGCTGTGGCACCCGCTCGACGCGACCTACGAGGGCGACCCGAAGCCGCTGCAATGGCTGGCGCGGCACGCGAAGGCCGCGTCCGCGACGGCGGCGTGAGAAGACGTTGAGTCGAGCCGGTGGGCAGGACAGTCCCCCCGGTGCGAACCCGCGGCGGGGCAGGAAGCGAACCCGCCGCGGGCGTTTTCGTTTGTGAGTCAACGGTTCATGGCGGGTGACAGAGGACGTTGATCTCACCGTCTTGGACGGTCGCCTCCCCCGTCAGAGACCGAGAACCCTTCCCCAGGGTGACCGTCACGCCTACCACGGTTTCGGGTTCTTCGGCAGCCGCACGGGACAGCGCGGATTGGAAGTCGTTCAACGCTTCGCCCTCGGCCGCCACCCACTGTCCATACAAGTGGAAGTTGTCCACCGACGGATGAACCATGAACCCGACCAACTCGTTTTGCCAGTAGATTTCGAGTCGAGTTGCTTTCATCATCCGTTCCCAAACGGCTTTCAATCCGCTCGCCGTGCTGCGACCGACGATTGTAGCCACCTTCTCTTTCATACCGGCGTGCCGAGGTGGTCGGCGTTGAGGTGGAAGTGGCAGGCTTCCCATCGGCAGGTGACGGTGAAGTTCCGCAGCACGTCGCTCGCCCCGAGGAGGGGGACGCCGAGCGATTCCACGACCAACACCGTGAAGTCGAACGCCAGACTCGCCGGCTTGGAAGACCCGAACCGCAAAAACCGTCGTGTCGCGGTCAGCAACGGAAATTGAACACGCATGGTGGTCAGCCACGCCTCTTGTTGCCCTCCCAAGCCCTCCATGCCCCCGTCAACGCGGTCGAGAGTCGGGTCGATACGGATGTGAAAGTCGTCCGCCGTCCGACGGTCGATCATGCAGAAGCTCGCTCCGGTGTCCCAGAGGAACCGGACTGGTTGGGGGTCGAACGCCCGTTGATCGCGGTCGTAAATCAGGACCGGCACGCGGAAGACCGGGAACACCGTCGGCCCGGCATTCGGGGTGTGGCAGTCGGGGTATCGGCCCGGAATGCTAAACGAATGCTTCATGCGGGCGACCTGCCCGCGAAGTGAACCGGGATGAGGAGGCTCGGGCCGAGGAATTCGAGGACAACGCCCGCCGTCTGCTCCGACGGGAGTTGTCGGAGCAGCGTTCTGATCTCGCCGATGGTCGGGGCCGCCGCCACGACGAGCGGCTCCGTCAGCCGGTCGCCGTCCCACACCTCGCGGCACGCGGCCCACATGTTCGGGTGGTCCTTCCGCGCCTGCTCGAAAGCCGCCGAGCGGACTTTTGCCCGTTCCGGCGTCTCGCCCGTCGCGCGGAGCTGCTCTCGCATCTCCTTCACCACCTCCTCGACGTGATCCACCTCAGGCGCTTCGGTCGGGTTCATGATCGGTCCTCCGCCGGGATTATACCATCCCCCACAACCTTCGCAGGCCCCACTCGACGGCGAGCACGGCGGCGAACGTCACCAGCCAGCCGGGGAGGAACCCGTGCGAGTGGTTCCGCCGCCAGTCCGGGAGGAACCGCGGCTTCGGCTTCACCGTCTCCACCGGCTGCCCCTTCAGCTCCTTCAGGAAGCCCGGCAGGTCGTCGAGGCGGTACGCCTTGCCGCCGCCGGCCGCGGCGAGCTTCTCCAGGTAGTCGTGGTCGGCCGCCGCGCGCAGCATCTCGTCGGACGTGTCCGGGTACGCAATGAACCGGGCCGTCGCCTCGCCCTTCAGCTCCTTGCCGGCCGCGTCCTTGCCCTCGGCCTTCAGCACCACCGTGTACTCGCCGGGCAGCTTCGGCTCGAACACGACCTTGTGGCCGTCCTTCGGGTCGGGGACCGCCAGCGCCGGCTGGCCCTCCTCCGGCTTCTGGCCGGGGGCGACGACCCGCACGTCGAACTTCGCGTCGGCCGCGTCCGCCCCGGTCGCCGTGCGGAGGCCGACCTTCACCGATTGCTTGCCGTTCACGGGAAGGCGGCGGAACTCCGGCCGGGCGAACGCCGCGCCCTCGTCTTCCTCCTGGTGCGCGAGGTACAGCACGAGCCGCCGCCAGAACTGGGCGTGAATCTCGAACCCCTCGCGGGTCGGCGGCGTAGCCCGGCGGCCGAACGACCGCCAGAGGCGCGTGTTCATGCCGCCCCAGGCCAGCACGCGGCCGCGGTTCCCGTCGCCGACCTGCCACCCGACGAGCAACAGCGGCGGCTTCGCCTCCGCCGGCGTGATCCCGGCCGGGACCAGGTCGCGGCTGTCGGACGCCACCGCGTACACGACCGCGCCGGGCCGCAGCTCGCCGAACCGGGCGATCCCGTTGAGCCGGCTCGTCGGCACGCCCGGCACGAGTTGGTTCAACTTGTTCCACGCCTCGGCGCTCTGCTCGCCGCCGACCTTCATGAGGAACTTCAGTCCCTCCGTCGTCGGCACGGCCTGGAACCGCTTGTCGGTGTCCCTATACAGCGCGTTCGGCAGCGGCGGGAAGTTCGTGAGGCTCACGGGGATCAGGCCCTCGAGCGCCGACCCGCGCCACCCGTTGTCGAGCGGCCGGTTCGGGTCGCCGGCGAAGCTCGCGTCGCCCGCGCCGAACAACAGGCCGACGCCCTTCCGCCGCACCTGCTCCGCGATCTTCTCCGGCAGCTTCGGGTCGATGGCTTCGAGCTGCCGCCGCGAGATGTTGCCGATGATAATCACGTCGTAGGCCCGGTTCTCGAAGTCGAGGAGTTCCCGCTCGCCGGGCGTCGCGGGGTCGTCCCCCTCGCGGAGGATGCGGACGAAGTCGAACCGCTTCTCGGCCCGCAGCACGTCGCTCGTCATCGTCATCTCGTGGCTGTGCCGGTCGATCAGCAGGACGCGCAACCCCTCCTTCGTGACGGTCAGGTACGTCTCGACCGAGTTGTTCGCCGGGTTCGCGTCGCCGGGCACGCTGTCGATGGGGATTTCGACCTTCACCCGAATCTCGCCCGGCGTGTCCGGGGCCTTCACCTTCACCTCGATCTCGTTGTTCGCGTCCTTCGTCAGTTGGTGGCGCTCGAGCGCCACCTCCTTGTCGTTGAACTTCACGACGACGGGCACGGTCGCCCCGGCGAACCCGAAGGCGTTGGCGACGACCTTGATGACGAGGTCGTTCTTGATGGGCACCGGCGACGGGTCGGCGGCGACGGCGACGACGGCCACGTCCTTCGCCGTCGGCGGCGTCGTCTTCGACCCGACGGCGAACGTGTGGACCGGGGCCAGCGCCCGCCACCGGGCCGCCTCCGTCTGCGCCGCGAACGTCGTCCCGTTGTCCGCCCCGTCGCCGACGAGCAGGTGGGCGCGGATGAACCGCTCCGTCTGCCACTTCTCGAACGTCCGACTGAGGTACGCGCCGTAGTCGGAGCGTTTGGAATCGGCGGGCAGGTTCGCGTCGTACTTCCCGGTCGCCTCGCTGAAGTCGGTCTTGCCGAGGGCGTACATCACGACGTTGACGTTCTGCTCCGTCCGCAGCTCCTCCAGCGTCGGCTCGCACTTCTCCAGAATCTTCCGCACCGCCGCGATGCGGCTCTGGCTGTTGAACTCGTCCTTGATGGTCATGCTTTCCGACAGGTCGATGCCGACGACGAGGACGGACGGGACCTTCGGATCTTCCTGCACGCCGACGCTCGGCCGCACGGCCGTGAGCAGCGCGATGGCGAGGGCCGTCAGCCGCAGCGCGAGGATGATGAAGACGCGCTTCCGGGTGGCGGCCGGGTGCTTGAAGTACGTCCAGAGGGTGACGCCGACGAGGGCCGCGGCGACGGCGGCGAGGGCCGGCAGGCCGAGCGGGTACTCGGACCACGGGTACGCCGGCCGCGTCGAGAGGAAGTAGTCGGTGGTGGAGGGCATGGGTCAGCCGGCCTGGGTGGGTTCGGGCACGGGCTGAAACGGCGTGGTCGCAACGGCTCGCGGCGTGATGCCGAGGTAGGCGTCGATGTCGGCGCGAAGGTCGAGGATGAGGTCGATGTACGATTCGGCCATGGCGTGGTAGAGCCGCTCGTTCTTCGGCTTCACGTCCTCCCGGAGGTCGTCGAGGGCCGCCTCCACCCGCCGCAGTTGCGCCCGCGTCAGGGCGAGTTCGTTCGCGTTTTGAATCATGACACGATCCTCACTAACCCTTTCGTGGTCCCTTCCGGCCAGCCGAACTCCTGGCACCACTCCCGCCGGACCTGCGCGAAGAAGTCCAGGAACTGCCGGTGCCGGGCCGACCCTTCCGCCACGGGAAAAACTTCGACCTTGAACGTCCGCTTCGTGTAGTTGTTCGTTACCAAATTGTACTCGAACGGCCGGAGGTCGCGGGTCATGTCCCAGTCCGCGGGGAGGACCAGGATCATGTCGATGTCGTTCGGCTCGTCCACCGCTGGCATGATGAAGCTGCCGTCGATGACGACCTGGCACGCCCAGCCGGTCTTCGCCAACTCCGCGAGGTAGCCCCTCAGCTTGTCGAACAGCGTCACCCGGCGGTCGCTCCGCTGGAACCGGGCGAAGTGGTCGCGGACTTCGTCGAGCGTCGCGTCGTGGACGCCGGGCGGGAGCAGGCCGCGGGCGTCGAAGTTCAAGGGCATGGTCGGTTCCTTCCGGTTCCGCTGTCCCTAATCTACCATCGGGCACGAACCGCCGGACAGGGAATTCGCCATGATCCACGTCATCGCCACGATCGAGCTGAACCCCGGCACGCGGGACGCCTTCCTCGGCGTGTTCCGCCGGCTCGTGCCGCTCGTCCACGCGGAGGCCGGGTGCATCGAGTACGGCCCGGCCGTGGACGTGGCGAGCGGGTCGCCCGCCCAGCCGCCGGTGCGGGCGGACGTGGTCACGGTCGTCGAGAAGTGGGCGGACGTGGCGGCCCTGCAGGCGCACTCGAAGGCCCCGCACATGGCCCAGTACCGGATCGACGTGAAGGACTACGTGAAGGGCGTGACGTTACAGGTGTTGGAGCCGGTGTGACGACCGTGGTTTCAATCCCTGGGACCGCGGGCGTCCCGCCCGCCACGGCCCCAGCCACCGAAGGCGGATCCCCGCGGCCGTGACGGCGGGCGGGCGGGACGCCCGCGGTCCCAGGACCGCCTGCGGGTTTACAGGAACGCCATGCGAACCTTCTTCACCATTCTCCTGTTCCCTTCGCTGGCGGCGGCGGCCCCGGACTTCGCCCGCGACGTGCGGCCGATCCTCGCGAACCACTGCTTCAAGTGCCACGGCCCGGACGCGAAGGCCCGCAAGGCGAAGCTGCGGCTCGACACCCGCGACGGCGCGGCCGCGGCCCTCGGCAAGCCCGGCGACAGCGAGGTGCTGACCCGCGTGCTGTCGAAGGACGACGACGCGGTCATGCCGCCGCCGCACGCCAAGAAGCCGCTGACGGAGAAGCAAATCCAGACGCTCAAGGACTGGATCGCCGCCGGCGCGGAGTACCAGCAGCACTGGGCGTTCGTCCCGCCGCGGAAGCCAGAGGTCAGAGGTCAGAAGTCAGAGGTCAGAAATCCCATCGACCACTTCGTCCGCGAACGGCTCGCAAAGGAGGGGCTGACGCCCTCGCCGGCCGCGGACAAGTACACGCTCATCCGTCGCGTGTCGCTCGACCTCGTCGGCCTGCCGCCGACGCCGGCGGAAGTGGATGCCTTCATCAAGGACGATTCGCCGCAGGCTTACGAGAAGCTCGTGGACCGACTGCTCACGTCGCCGCACTACGGCGAGCGCTGGGCGCGGAAGTGGCTCGACCTGGCCCGGTACGCCGACACCAACGGGTACGAGAAGGACCGGCCGCGGACCGTCTGGCCGTACCGCGACTGGGTCATCCGCGCGCTCAACGACGACAAGCCGTTCGACCAATTCTCCGTCGATCAGATCGCGGGCGACCTGCTGCCGAACGCGACGCCGGACCAGGTCGTCGCGACCGGGTTCCACCGGAACACGATGCTCAACGAGGAAGGCGGCATCGACCCGCTGGAGTTCCGGTACTACGCCGTCGTGGACCGGGTGAGCACGACCGCGACGACGTGGCTCGGCCTGACGCTAGGCTGCGCCCAGTGCCACACGCACAAGTTCGACCCGATCCCGCACGCCGACTACTTCAAGGTGTTCGCGTTCCTCAACAACGCCGAGGAGCCGGACTACGAGGTGCTGACGCCGGAGTTGCGGGCGAAACAGACGGCGACTCTGAAGGAAGTTCGCGACCGCGAGCGGCAGTTGATGGCGAAGCTGGCCGACGACGCGAAGTACGCCGCGTGGCGGAAGGCCGAGCGCGAACAACTCATCGACTGGAAAGTGATCGAGCCGACAAAGACGGAGGCCGGGCCGACGAAGCTCAAGCCGCTCGGCGACGGGTCGCTGCTGGCCCTCGGCGACCCGACGAAGGCGGACGTGTACGACCTCACGTTCGCCGACTGGCCCGCGAACGTCACCGCGGTCCGCCTCGAAGCGCTGCCGCACGCGTCGCTGCCGGCCGGCGGGCCGGGGCGGGCGTACTACGAGGGGCCGAAGGGCGACTTCCTCCTCAGTGACATCCGGCTGTCAGTGGACGGGAAGCCGGCCGCGTTCGCCGACGCTAGCGAGAGCTACGCGAAGCTCGGCCTCATCAACAAGGCGTCGTCGGCGAAGATGGCGTTCGACGACAACCTCCAGACCGGGTGGGGGGCGAGCGGCCGGGAGGGACAGCCGAGCCACGCCGTCTTCAACCTCGCGACGCCGCCGGCCGCCGCGAAGGTCGCACACCTCAGCCTGCGGTTCGAGCGGCACTACGCCGCCAGTCTCGGCCGGTTCCGCGTCAGCGTGACGACGGTGGCCGGGAAGGTCGTCGCCCGCGACCTGTCCGCGGAAGCCGAGGACGCGCTGCGGAAGAACGAGCAATCCGGGGCGCTGTTCCGCGAGTACCTCCGCACGTCGCCGGACCTGAAGGCCGAGCGGGAGGCGATCGAGAAGCTGCGGGCGTCGATCCCGCACGGCCCGCGGACGCTGGTGATGGCCCCCCGGCCGGCGGACCACCCGCGGAAGACGTTCCTGCACAACCGCGGCGAGTTCCTGCAACCGACGGACGAAGTGCAACCCGGCGGGCTGAGCGTCCTCCATCCCGTGCCGCCGAACGCGACGCCGGACCGATTGACGTTCGCGAAGTGGCTCGTTTCCAGGGAGAACCCGTTGGTCGCGCGGGTGACGGTCAACCGGGCGTGGGCCGCGTTCTTCGGCAAGGGGTTGGTCCGCACGGTCGATGACTTCGGCTACCAGGGCGACCTGCCCACGCACCCGGAGTTGCTGGACTGGCTCGCCGTCGAGTTCATGGACGGCGGCTGGTCGATGAAGAAACTGCACCGGCTGATCGTGACGAGCGACACGTACCGACAGGCGTCGAAGGTGCTGCCGGAGCACATGGCGAAGGACGCGGACAACAAGCTGCTCGCCCGGTTCCCGCGGGTGCGGCTGGAGGCGGAGCTGATCCGCGACGCGGCGCTGCGGGCGAGCGGGCTGCTCGTGCCGGCGGTCGGCGGGCCGAGCGTGTTCCCGCCGCAGCCGGCCGGGGTGCAGGACACGGCCTACGGCGGCGCGAAGTGGACGCCGAGCGGCGGCCCGGACCGCTACCGCCGCAGCCTGTACACGTACACGAAGCGGACGGCCCCGTTCGCGATGGCGGCGACGTTCGACGGCCCCAGCGGCGAGGCGTGCGTGGCGAAGCGCGAGGTGTCGAACACGTCGCTTCAGGCGCTGACCCTGCTCAACGACCCGGCGCTCGTCGAGGTGATGGAGGCGATGGGGAAGACGCTCGCGAAGGCGGAGGGCACGCCGCGGGAGAAGATCGACCGCGTGGTGCGGAGCTGCCTGTCGCGGCCGGCGAACGAGACGGAGTTGCTGGCGCTGACGAAGTTCCACGACAAGGTGGCGGGCGACGCCGCGGCGAAGTGGACGGCCGTGGCGCGGGCGGTAATGAACCTCGACGAGTTCGTGACGAAGGAGTGACGCCATGAATCACACCGACGTTTCCCGCCGGTACTTCCTCCGCGACTGTGGCGTCGGCCTCGGCAAGGCGGCGCTCGCGTCGCTGCTCGTCGGCGATACCGCGCGGGCGGGGACGCTGCCGCCGAAGAAGCCGCACTTCCCCGGCAAGGCGAAGGCCGTCATCCACCTGTTCATGGCCGGCGCGCCCAGCCAACTCGACTTGTTCGACCACAAGCCGCAGCTCGCCAAGCTCGAAGGCAAGCCGATCCCGCCGGAGGTCATCAAGGGGCAGCGGTATGCGTTCATCCGGTCCGACGCCGCGGTCCTCGGCCCGCGGTTCAAGTTCGCGAAACACGGGCAGGCGGGCACGGAGATCAGCGAAGTCCTTCCCCATCTCGCGAAGGTCGTCGATGACGTGTGCCTGGTGCGGTCGGTGACGACGGACCAGTTCAACCACGCGCCGGCGCAGCTGTTCTTCAACACCGGCTTTAGCCAACCGGGCCGGCCGAGCTTCGGGTCCTGGGTGCTGTACGGCCTCGGCAGCGAGGCGAAGAACCTGCCGGCGTTCGTCGTCATGAGCACCGGCAGCGGCATCAGCGGCGGGTCCGCGAACTGGTCCAGCGGGTTCCTGCCGACCACGTACACCGGCACGCGGTTCCGCAACCAGGGCGACCCGATCCTGAACTTGACCAACCCGCCCGGCGTGGACGCGAAGCTGCAGCGGGACACGCTCGACGTGGTCGGCGAGCTGAACAAGAAGCACCTCGGCGACGTGGGCGACCCGGAGATCGCGACGCGGATCGCACAGTACGAGCTGGCGTTCCAACTGCAAACGTCCGCCCCGGAGCTGATGGACCTGAAGAAGGAGACGAAGGAAACGCTCGCCCTGTACGGGTGCGAGCCGGACAAGCCGTCGTTCGCGCGGGCGTGCCTGCTGGCCCGGCGGCTGGTCGAGCGGGGCGTGCGGTACGTGAACGTCTACCACGAGGGGTGGGACGCGCACTCGGACGTGACGGGGAACTCGAAGAACAACTGCAAGCTCACGGACCAGGCGTCGGCGGCGCTCGTGGCGGACCTGAAGCGGTTGGGGATGCTCGACAGCACGCTCGTGGTGTGGGGCGGCGAGTTCGGCCGCACGCCGATGGTGGAGACGAACCCGGCCCTGGGGCGAAGTTTGGGGCGGGACCACCACCCGCAGTCGTACACGATGTGGCTCGCCGGCGGCGGCGTCAAGCCGGGGATGAGTCACGGGAAGACGGACGAGTTGGGGTTCCACGTCGTCGAGAACAAGGTCCACGTCCACGACCTGCAGGCGACGATCCTGCACTGCCTGGGCCTCGACCACGAGAAGCTGACGTACCGACACGCCGGGCGGGATTTTCGATTGACGGACGTGCATGGAGAAGTGGTGAAGGCGCTGCTGACATAGTAGTAGGCACACTCCGTGTGCCGTCTTCTCGGCGTGTCGGCGAGTTCGTGGAAGCCGCTGCGGCCGACAGCAGACGGCACACGGAGTGTGCCTACTACTATTTAGACCTTCACCCGTTTCCACTTCCCGCTCGCGAACCGGCCCAGGAACAGCAGCCCGCGGACCCACAGGTCGGCGAACATCGCCAGCCACGCCCCGAACAGGCCCATGTCCAGCCCGGCCACCGTCCCCAGCGGGCCGAGGTGCAGCTGCTTCTGCGTGAAGTAGTACGCCAGCGGGATGCGGACGATCAGGAACCCGCTCCACGAGAACAGCACCGGCACGCGGGTGTCGCCCGCCCCCCGCAGCGCCTGCGTGAACACGATCGCGGCCGCCAGCGCCGGCATCGCGAACGCCACCGTGCGGAGCGCCTGCACGCCGAGGGCCGCGACCGCGTCGTCGTTCGGGCTGTAGAACCGGCACATCGGCCACGCGAACAGCACGAACATCAGCCCCATGAACGACATCACCCCGCACGCGGCGGCGAACATCATCCACCCGCCGCGGGCCGCCGCGTGCGGCCGGCCGGCCCCCAGGTTCTGGCTGATGATCGCCATCGAAGCCGTGCCGAACGCGCCGCCGGCCTGGTAGCCGAACGCCTCCCACCGCAGCGCGATCCCGTGGGCCGACGCCGCGTCGTTCCCCAGGTCGTTGACGATCCGCAGGAACCAGAGCTGGCACAGCGCGATCGACATGCTGTCGATGGCGGCGGGCACGCTCACCCGCAACAGGCGGCCGAGCAGCGGGAAGTCCGGCCGCAGGTTCGCCGCCGTCAGCTTCAGCCCGGACCGGCCGCGGACCAAGAGCGCCAGCACGACGAGGCCGCCGACGGTGTGGCTGATGGCCGTCCCCCACGCGATGCCGACGAACCCGAGGTGCGTGCCGAGCAGGTCGCGGGACAAGGCGAACGCCACCGGCACGTTCACGAGGACCACGCCGGCGAGGACGTACAGCCCGGTCCGCGTGTCCCCGGCCCCGATCAGGCACGCGATGCCGCCGGTTTCCACGAGCTGCATGACGAGCAACAGCACGAGCGGCGCGAGATATTCCGCGGCGATTTGCGGGGCGTCGTCCTTTAACTTCAACAGCGAGAGCAGTTCCGGGAGGAACGGCAGCGCGACGACGGTGGCGGCGAGGCCCATCACGACGGCGAGGAAGATCGCTTGTCCGGTGGCGTGGTCGGCCATCTTCCGGTCGCCGGCCCCGAAGAACCGGCCGACGAGGGCCGTGGCCCCGGCGCTGACGACGACGGCGTAGCAGGTGGTCAGCCAGTAGATGTAGTTCGCCGTGTTCAGCGCCGCCTTGTGCGCCTCGGAGAACGGCCCGGCGAGGTACTGGTCGTAGTGCTGGATGAACAGCAGCAGGTACTGTTGGGCGAGGGCCGGCAGGGCGAGGAGGATCACCCGCCGCCAATCGACGACCGGGACCTCGGGGGGAGAGTGCATCGGGTCATGATAACGTCGCTGTCGCGGTTTAGAAGCGGCGGCCGCCGGGCATCCAATCGTGGAACCCGGAGCGGAAGCGATGGGGTGTGGGTCACTCACCCCATCGCTTCCGCTCCGGGTTCCACGGGACACGGACTCCTGTTCACCCGCGGCGGTTCCTGGTATCATTGCCGCCGACCGCCATCCCCAGGGAGAGCTCGCATGGCCACGACGTTCACCGTTACCGCGAACGTGAAGTGTTGGAAGGTCCACAAGTGCGTCGATTGCGGGTGCGAGTACCGCTACCGGTTCGAGCGGAAGGTCCAAGGCCAGGGCGGCACCGAGCGGGCCGCCTACGAGACGGCCAACCGGAACGTCGAGAAGGCCGTCGAGAACGAGGTGGACGTCCGCCCGTGCCCGACGTGCGGCCGCGTCCAGCCGGACATGGTCGGGCAGGTGAAGGCCAAGCAACACGGGTGGATCGGCGGCGGCACGATCGTCCCCGTCGCGGCCGTCGTCGTCCTCGGCGCGACCTACGTGCTGGCCGGCAACCTCCCGGCGATCATCGTCGCCGCGGTCCTGGCCGGGGCGGCCCTGCTCAACTTCTTCATCGCCGTCGGCAACCCGAACAGCGACCTGGCGAAGAACGTCGCCGTCTCCGAGGGCTGGATCGACGCCGGCACGATGGAGGTGACGAAGGAGGGGGACCGGTCGCAGCTCGAGCCGCCGCCCGGCCCGATGGGGTTCCCGCACTGGCTCGGCCTCGGCCTCGGGGCGCTCGCCGCCGTCGTCGCGCTCGCGCCGATGATCTACCAGACGATGAACAACCTGCCGCTGAACGCCGACACGAAGCCGGACGTGGTGTCGCCGGGCGACGAGGTGAAGGTCTACTTCCCGGACCGGATCGACTGCGTGAAGAGCTACTGGCGGTCGGTGTCGATGGCGGACGCGTTCAAAAACATGAACTTCAAGAAGGACGCGGCCGGGAAGGTCATCATCGACCAGAACGAGATGCGGCGGATGGAGATGGTCATTCAGAACCTGCCGTACTCGCCGCCGAAGGTCACGATCGCGAACGCGGCCGACCTCGGCGTGCCGGACCTGAAGGTCGCGGCGGCCGCGGCCGACGCGACGTGGGGCCAGTCGATGAGCGTGAAGTCCCGCGAGAAGCACACACACCCGTGGATCTGGGCGAAGCTGACCGTCCCCGCGGACGACCGGCTGCAGGACAAGACGATCGAGGCGGAGGTCGCGATGGACGTGCTGTTCCCGAAGGCCGAGGGCAACCAGTTCTTCACCGAGGTGCAGCAGGTGAGGAAGGTCGTGCCGCTGTCGCTCGCCAAGAAGGGGGCCGGGAAGACGTACGCCACCATCTGGTGGGCCGGCCTCGTCCTCGGCGGGCTGATGTCCGTGACGGCGAGTTTCTACCTGCGGTCGCTGAACAAGCAGCTGCAACGGCACGCGATCAAGCCGCAGGTCGAGCACGACCGGGATGAGGACGAGGCCGCCGCCCCGCCGCGGGCCGAGGACGACCCGCCGCCGCAACCGGCGGAGTAACCCCATACCACCCCCGGAGGGCCGGCCGTGGCGTTCGACCGACTCCTACTGGACCCGACGCCGGCCGACCTCGCGGCCGTCCTCCGCGACGGCGTGAAGGCCGCGGCCGCAGGAAGTAAGAAGCCCGTCCTCGGCCCGACCGACACGGACCTGTCGGAACTCGTCGAACAGGTAGAGTCCGCGGACGGGGAGTTCCACCACCGCGAGAAGAAGGGCGTGCGACTCGACGGGGCGTGGTGGACCGACCCGGCCGGGCGGAAGCACGTCCGCGTCCTCGCCGACCTCGTCCGGCACGACGACGCGGACTACGACGGCGACGAAGACGAGGACGACGACGCGGAGGAGCCGCCGGCGGTGTGCCGCGTCTACCCCGGCTCCGTCGTCCGCGTGTCGAAGGACGACGGCGAGCCGGTCACGCTCGCCGTGTGCGGGTGCGGCGCGGTCGGCACGCCGGAGGCCATCGCGTGGACGGGCGAGACGTGCGGCCCGTGTGCCGACGCGAAGCAGGACGGCAAGCCGGTGCCGGTCCCGCTCGTGCAACGGGGCGTCGGCGGTTCCACCATGAAGCCGACGGCGGACGGCCGCGGGCTGGTCGGCACGAACGACGCGAACCGGCTCGTCTACCTCGATCTCGCGACCGGTGAGCGGGTCGTGTCGGACCACGTCCTCGGCAACACGCTCAACGGCATCGCCCTCGGGCCGGACGGCGGGAGCTGCTTCGCCGGGTACTGGTCGAACCACCTCGTCCACTGGAACTGGCGGACGAACACGCTCACCCGGCACGGCGACCCGCTCGTGTTCTCGCAGTTCCACGTCAGCCCGGACGGGAAGCACGCCGTCACCGGCGAGAGTTCCACGCTGCTGCGGATCGACTGGGACGCGAAGAAGGACCCGCTGAAGACGGTGACGACGGGGACGAACGTGCGGCACGGCGGGTTCTCCCGCGACGGGTCGAAGTGGGTCTGCCTGACGGAAGACCAAGAGTTCATCGAGTTCGACTTGACCCGGCAGCGGCGGCGGGTGCTTCGCGAGGAGGTCTTCGAGGGCGTCGAGTCGGACGTCGATCCCGAAGACTTCTACGAGATGATGAACGTCGAGGTGCTCGACCCCGACAGCGGGTGGGTCATCGTCGCCCTGCACGACGTGGAGCACGGCACGTTCGGTCCGGCCCGGCTGGGGCACGTCTCGCTGCCGTCCGAGTGGCGGGAGCTGCCCTACGACGACGGCGGCATGAGCGAGAACAACATGCCCCGCGTCTACGGGTTCACGCCGAACGGCTGGTACGCCCTGTACCGGGATGAAGTCGGGCGGGTCGTGTTCTTCCCGACGGAAGAGGAAGGGGCGGCGACGTATCGCGTCGAGTTCCCCGGCTCCGGCCGGCCGTTCGAGCGGGGGCCGAGCGGCCTCACGTTCTCGGCGGACGGCAAGACGCTCTTCGCCGGCCTCCCGGCCGGGCGGGTGACGGTCCTGGCGGCCGTGCCGTGGGAACAGGTGTTGGCGGCTGCCGAGACTGTAGAGTAAAGTGAGATCATCCCACCTCACCCGAAGAAACGGCGACCATGCCCGCACACTTACTGTCCCTCACCGACGGCCCGAGCATCCTCCTGGACAAGCCGATCATGCTGTTCGGCCGGCACGCCGAGTGCGACGTGCAGCTCAACTCCAAGAAGGTGTCCCGCCGGCACTGCGTGTTGGCCCAGGTGAACGACTACCTGGTGATCCGCGACCTCGGCAGCACGAACGGCATCCGCATCAACGGGAAGAAGCTGGCGGAGGGGAAGTTGCACCCCGGCGACGAGGTGTCGATCGGGAACTTCCGCTACCAGGTGTGCGGCGACGTGCTCGGCCGGGTGGAGCCGCAACTGCCGAAGGAACTGCGGGACATGAAGGAAGAGGCCGCCGACCGGCTGGCGGAGTGACGTTGGAAGGGGGCCGCCGGGGATAAACCGCGGCCTCCGACATTTTCCCACTTCGGTGCTTGCGTCCACTTCTGAACGCCGGTATAACCGCTCCCACTCGACGCGCCGGTGATCGCTTAAGCTCGCCGCCCTGCGGCGGGGTGATGTTGCGTCACCCGAGCACATGGCTTGCCATGCGACACAAGGACGGCTGTTCCAGGACCGCTATCGGCATACTGCTCATGCGCAGGCCGGTGGCCTGGGACAACCCCGCGGATCGTGGTTCCACCGGCCTGCGCATGAGCAGTATGCCGGCGGTCCCGTGAGCCGTCCATGTTCCAGGTCAGGTAGTTAACGCGCCGTCGCGTCGAGCCGCCCGGAGGGAGGCGACCCCTCCCTCCGGGTTCACTTTCCCCTCCCCGAGCCTCCCGTGAGTGCGACCCTCACCCTCGCCGAACTCCGCAAGGCGTGGGACGCCCGCGACCCGGCGTTCGTCCCGCTCCTCGGCCGGCTCGCCATGCAGGACGACCCGCAGCCGGAAACGCCGGTCCGCGACGGCGCGCCGACGTTCGAGCGGTGGCTGGCGTACCTCAAGTCGTGGGACTTCAAGCGGCTGCCGAAGGACCAGCAAGGGCACGCCCGCGTCGAGCGGTTGAAGGCCATCGAAGCCGCCGACGCCGAGGTGAAGCTGCCGGACCGGCTCAAGGCGCACGAAATCATCCTGGAGTTGTGGAACGCGAACGACCCGTTCGCCCGCGAGATGCTGCTGGACGTGATCGCCCACGTCCCGCTCGTGTACGGCCCGTGGCGGGCGCTGAAGCGCATCTTCAAGGAAGCGGAAGCGAAGCACGACACGGAGGTCTACGGCGCGCTCGCCGCCCGGTTCGACGCCGCGTTCTCCGGCCACGAGCGGGGCGTGGTCAGCGGGGCGACGCTGGCGTACCTCGTCCGTCGGGCGTGGCGGTACCTTCGCCGCGTGGCCGTGCAACTGCCCGTCTCGTTCGCGGACGTGGCGACGGACTTCCTCGCCGCGTACCCGGAGGAGGCGAACCTCAAGACGACGTGGATCGCGAACCACCTGTTCTTCCACGGGAAAAAGAACTACGGCCGGTCGAGCTTCTCGTGGGGCTACCGCGACAACCCGTCGCCGGGCGAGCTGAAACACCGGGCGTTCGCCGACCTGTGGAAGCGGTCGCCGCGGCCGCTGTTCGCGCTGCTGGAGCGTGCGAAGGCGGACTTCGTCCGCGAGTTCGCGACGGCCGCACTGAAGGCCGACTTTAAGCCGGTCCTCCGCGAGGTCGAGCCGGCGTGGGTGGCGCGGCTGGCGACCATCTCGAGCGCGGCCGTCCACGACTTCATCGTCTGGATTCTGCAGAACGTGCCGAAGTTCGAGCAGGGGGCGTTCCGCAAGTTGGGGCTGCACGACGCGGTGCTGGCGCTGTTCGACTCGCCGAGCGACGCGGCCCGGAAGTACGCCGCCGAGTACGCCCGCACCCACGCCCGCGACCTGTCGGTCGAAACGCTGGTGCGGCTGGCGAACAACGACTCTGACGCCGTGCGGAAGCTGGCCCGGGACCTGCTCGGCGAGCGGGACCCGCGGAAGGACGTGGGCCTCGCCGCGTGGGGCCAACTGCTGGAGACGGACCACGGCCATGCGTTCGCCGCGGACGTGCTGGTGAAGGCGTTCGGCCCGAAGGACCTGACGCCCGACTGGTTCCGCGACCGGCTGCTGACGCAACACGCCGAGGCGTTCGAGTTCGTCAAGAAGCTGCTGCCGAAGGTCCACCCGCTGCCGTCGTTGGGGGTCGGGTACTTCGTCGATCTGATCCGCCGGGCGGCAATGCGAGAGGACGAACTCGACGACCTGCTCGCGTTCGGCGAAGAGTCGCTGGCGAAGTTCGACCTCGCCACGATCCCCCGCGACGACCTGCGGTTCCTGGCCCTGCTCCCGGTCCTCCCGCACGTCACGATCAACGTCGTCGATTCCTGGGTCGTTCACGGCAAGCTGAAGCCGCAGGCGCTCGGCGTCGAGTTTTGGAAGGCGCTCGCGTTCCACCCGGAGTACGACGCCGACCCGTGGCTGGCCGACTTTAAGGCGAGGAACGGCGCGTGGGCCGACGCGCTGGCGTTCGACGAGGGCCGCGCAGCGCGCATCCTCGCCTGGATGAGCGACGTGCGGGTGTTCTCGACGGCCGACCTCGGGTTCGACTGGCTGATGAAGCTCGTGGCCCGCGGCGAGCCGACGTACCACACGTTCGCGACGGACCGGATGATCCGCTCGTTCACCCCGGCGGACTTCGCCCCCCCCGACCAAAGCCCCGGCACGACCGTGCCGGGGGCCACGGCGGCCCCCGCGGACCTGAAGAAAGCCAGCTTCCTCTTCACCGGCAAGCTCGCGACCATGACCCGCGACGCCGCCGAGGGGAAGGTCAAAGACGCGAACGGCACGGTCGCCGGGTCGGTGACGAAGACGCTCGCGTACCTCGTCATCGGCGACGACGGGTCGCCGCTGTACGGGAAGGGCAAGAAGGGCAGCAAGCAGGTCAAGGCCGAGGAACTGAACGCGGCCGGGGCGAACATCCAGATCATTTCCGAGACGCGGTTCCTCGAAATGCTCAGCGGCCAGTCGGCGGCCCCGGCGTCCGCCGACCGGACGCTCGCCGGGTGCGAGCGGCTGTGGGCGATGGTGTCCGCCCCCGGCCCGGCCGACGCCCCGCTCGGCGAGTTCGCCCGCAAGTACGTCAAGCGGCACCACCCGGCCATCTGCCAGCACGAGACGGACCGCCCCGTCGATCCCGGCGCGGAGATTCCGGCGAGCTTCCTGACGTGGCCGCGCGTCGAGCCGCTGCTCCGCGAGAGCCGCAAGCCGATCCGCGACTTCGCGCTGGAGCTGTGCAAGTGGGAGTTCGCCCGGTGGAACCCGCCGGCCGACGACCTCGTGCAGATGAGCGAGAACCCGTTCGCCGACGTTCGCCGCTTCGTGGCGAAGGCTCTCCTTGCGGACGCCACGCCCGAAACGAAGCCGTTCCGCATCGACCCGGCATCCCTCGCACCCGCGGCGGCGTACCGGTTCTGCGAGTCGCCGGACGACGAGACCCGCGGCCTCGGCATGGAGCTGATCCGCCGGCTGCCCAACCTCCGCGTCCCGGAGGAGCTGTTCCGCCTGACCGAGAGCACCGACCGCCGGGTGCGGGCGTTCGTGATCCGCGCCCTCTGGGCGGCGTACCGCGACCGCTACCTGACGCCCGGCTGGAAGCCGCCGGCCCCGCCGAAGCCGCAGGTCGGCGCGAGGGCGAAGAAGGCCGCGGAGAAGTTCGAGGCCGCGCAGGGCGACGGCGTGCCGGTCCGCCCGGAGAAGTGGCCGGCCCCCGCGCCGACGCTGGCCGCGTTCCTCCGCCGCGTGCTGTTCGAGCTACCGCCGGGGCCGCCGGAGAAGTCGCGGACGACGGAGCCGGAACCCGAGGAGAAGGACAAGACGGTCGTGTCGGCGAAGCCGATCCCGGCCCGCCGGGCGAAGCTGGACGCGGTCGAGACGATGCGCGACCTGGCGCTCGACGACCCGGCGTTCGCGGCCGGCGTGCTGCCGCTCTTGGAGGAGTTCATGACCAGCCGCGGCCTGAGCGAACGCGCCGCGTGCCTGGTGGCGGTCACGCGGATCAAGAGAAGGATGCTTACCGCAGCGGGCACATGAGGAATGCCTCGTCCCGAACCTCCGGTTCGGGACGCGACGCCGCAAACGTCTCGTTTGCGGCGGAGGACGGCGGCCTTCCCGCCGATGGCGGCAGAACGGCGAGCGTCGCGGCGTAGCGTGACGTGTCTCCGAATCACGGCGACGGGATGCCAACGCCGGTAGAACCCTGAGCGGTAGCGACGGGGTGAGGGCCTTTCACCCCGTCGCTACCGCTCAGGGTTCTAGAAGAGACAGCGGCCGACCGCCACCCAGTCTGAAATATGTCACGCTTACGCCGTGACGCTCGCCGTCGATTCGATGGACAGCGCCCCTTGTTCGCGAACCAGAGGTTCGCGAACGCGGCGTCCCGAACGAGACGTTCGGGACGAGGAATATGTGTGCCCTCCGCGGTAAAAAAGGTTTTCTCCCATGCCCCTCGAACGCCACTTCCCGTATCGCGGCGACATCACGGCGGCCGTCGGCGGCGGCGGCGCGGTCGCGTTCGTCACCCGCCACCCGGAGGGGCAGCCGACCGCCGTCTACCGGCTCGACGCGGACCGGATGCTCCTCGCCGAGACGCCGCTGCCGTGCGGCGGCGTGGCACTCGCCGCCGACCCGACCGCCCTGTACGTCGGCGGCACCGACCGTCGCGTCTACAAGGTCGAGAAAGCCCCGAAGTCGCTCGGCGAGCCGTTCGCGGACGCCATCGCCGCCGTGCTACCCGTCAGCGGCGACCGGCTGGCGGTCGTCGCCGGCAAGCAGCTCGCGTTCCTTTCCCGCAACGACGGCAGCTTGTTGCAATCGCTGGAACTGCCGGAAGTCGGGACGTGCCTCGCCGCCGACAAGACCGGCCAGTGGCTCGCCGTCGGCACGGCGAAGGGCACGGTCGCCGTGTTCGACGGGCAGGACAAGCCGGAGTTCGAGCCGGCCGAGAGCGAGAAGCTGCACGACGGCGCGGTCACGGCGCTCCTGTTCGAGCCGGAGGAGCTGCGGTTCTTCTCCGCCGGGGCGGACCACAAACTGCTCAGCACGTTCGCCCGCGGCCGGCTCGAGCCGGAGGACAAGGGCCGCGGCAACAACCACGACGACCTCGTCACGGCGATGCTGTGCCACGACCCGGAGCGGTTCCTGACCGGCGGCCGCGACGCGGCGGTCAAGAACTGGCCCCGCGTCGGCGGCATCAAGCCCGCGACGCTGAAGGACAACGTCGCGAAGGTCGTGGCGCTCGTGAAGGTCGCCGCTAGCCTGCCGACGCTGGTGGTCGCGTGCGAGGACAACTCGCTGCGGCTCTTCCGCTTCGCCGAGGACGGGCGGATCGACGACGACTGCAAGATCAAGGCGTTCGGCGCGCTCGACTGGGCCGCGTATGAACTCGGCCTCCAGTTCGAGGCGAAGCGGCGCGAGGCGGCGTTGAAGAAGCTGTGGGACTGGAACGACACGGCGTCGCTGGAGCTGATCGCGAAGCAGGTCGAGAAGGACCCGGACCCCGCGCTGAAGGTGCAGGCGGCGAAAATCCTCGGCTGGGTGAAGAACCCGCGGGCCGTGGCGCTGCTCGAACCGTACATCGGCCACGCCGACGGCAAGGTCCGCGTGCAGGTCTTCCAGGGCCTCGCGAACCAACTCGGCGCGGCCGACTTCAAGCCGATCGACCTCGCCCTGAAGACCGGCCACGCGGACATCGGCGTGCTGGCCGTGAAGGCCCTCGAACCGTTGGCGAAGGCCGACGACCAGGCGCTCGCTCGGCTGACGGCTACCCTCGACGCCGCCACGTGGGACGTGCGGAAGGCCGCGCTCGCGGCGCTGGAAACGGTCTTCGAGCCGGCCTCGCCGCAGGCCGGCCTCGTCGCGCTGACTTCAACTCACGGCGACCTCCGCGCGCTCGCGCTGACCCGCGCCTTCGAGCGCGGCCAGCTCGCCGACGCCCGCGTGCAGTCGGCCGTGCGGCGGCGGCTCGAGGACGACGACCCCGGCGTGCGGAAGGTCGCGTTCCTCCTCTCGCTGCTGTCGCGGCCGGCCCTCGCGGAGTTCCTCCGTGCGACGGACGCGGAAATTCATCGGCAGCTGAACGAGATCGAAAAGAGCGAGAAGGCCCCGCCGAAGGTCAGCGCGCGGGCGAAGGGTGAGTTAGTTGCGGCCGACTTCGACACGCTGTTGCAAGCGACGGCGAGCCGGGCGCTCGACACCTGCCTCCGCGGGGCGAAGGGGCTGGCCCTGCTCGGCGACCCGCGGGCGTTCGCGCTGCTCCTCCAACTCAGCCGCGAGGAGAGCACCGAGGCCCGCGTGGACGTGTGCCGGGCGCTCGCCGCGCTCGGCGACCCGCGGGCGGTCAACCGGCTGAACTCGCTGCTGAACGACCCGCAGCCGTCGGTCCGCGACGCGGCGTACACGGCCGTGGCGAAGCTGAACGAGCGGACGCCGCTGGCCGCCGCAGAAGCGGGGCTGGCCGCGGCCGAGCCGGACGTGCGGCGGCGGGCGCTGCAAACGCTGTTGGACGCGACGAAGGCCGGGGCCGACGGGCAGGAGTTGCTCCTCCGCGCGCTCAACGACGCGGCCGCGGCGGTGCGGTCCGAGGCGTTCAAGGCGGTGCTGAACCAGCAGGCCGGCGGCGGCGGGGAGGCGACGCTGCGGTTCGCCCGCCGGTCGATCCACGCGGACGTTCGCAAGGAGGTGCTGACGGAAGTGGTCGCCCGCGCCAACGACCCGTGGGCCACGCCGTTCCTGTACGAGTTCTTCGACGACCCGGACCCAGGCCAACGAAGCGAGGCGTTCGCCGCCGCGACCCGCAAGTCGAAGGAGTTGGCCCCGCTGGAGGCGGCGCTGAAGTCGAAGTACCCGGACGCTCGGAAGCTGGCGCTCGACGGCCTCATCAAGAAGCACACGGCCGCGGCGCAAACTTTGATCGTCGGCGCGTTGGCCGACGCCGACCACGACGTGCGAATGCTCGCCCTGCGGTCGCTGGTGGACGACCAGGCCACGGACGCGCTGCGGCAGGCGCTCGCCGCGGACCGGGCCGACGTGCGGCTCGGGGCCGCCGCGGCCCTGGCGAAGCTCGGCGACCCGGCCGCGCTGCCGGTCCTGCGGGCGTTCGCGTTCGCCCCGGAGCCGGCCGCCGAGTGGGAAGTCTCCGCGTGGAAGCGGCACGCCGACGCCGCGCTCGTCGCCCTCACCGACCTCGGCGACGAATCCGTCTTCCGCGACCTGCTCGCCTTGCTCGATAGCAAGCACGAGAGCCTCCGTCACGCGGCCGCGATCGCCCTGAGCGAATGCACCCCGGCCGACGGCGCGGCGGGGCTGCGGCGGGCGATGTCCCACGCCGACCCGGTGGTCCGGATTTATGCCGCCCACGCCCTCGCGCTGAAGGGGGACGTGACGGTTCACCCGCTGCTGCTCACGCCGGACGCCGAGAAGTGGGTCGCGGTCGCCGGGCAGGTGAACATGGTCGCCGCCCTCGGCCGGGCCGGGGCCGGGCGGCTCGCGCCGTTCCTCGACGCGCCGGCGGACGACCTCCGCCGCCAGGCGCTGCTCCTTCACCTGCTGCTCGAACTCGCGGACGCCGACGGGCAGCCGGACCTGTTGTTGCAAGCCCTCTCGGCCCGCGCCCCGCGGGTGCGGTTGACCGCGGCCGAGGGGCTGGAGGCGTTCCACGACCCGGCCGCGTTCCGCGCGTTCGTCGTGCAGGCCGTCAACGACCGCGGCGATCAGACCGCGTGGACCGTCGCCGCCGACGTGGTCGAGCGGCTGGCCGCGGTACTCGCGTTCGGCCCGCCGCTGCTGCGGGCGCGGGCGTGCAACCTGACGCGGTTCCTTCAACTGAAGGAGCAGGCGAAGTGGGACCAGTCGTGGGCCGTGTTCGCCCGCCGGTACGCGGCGGAGGTGGAGGCGGCGCGGGCGAAGTTGAAGGCGGTGAAGGCGAAGCTCACGGCCGCGGAGTTGCGCGAACTCGCGTTCGGGGCGTACGTCGGCCTCGTCCGCGAGCAAGGCTCGGCGGCCGCGACGCCGGCGACGGCCCGCGTCCGACAGACGGCGCTGTCGCGCATCTTCGCCATCGCGTCGGCCGACACGGACGCGGCCCGCGCCGCCCGGCCGGTGCTGACGCAGGCCCTCGGCGACCCGAACCAGCCGGTGCGAACGCAGGCGTTCGAGCACCTGCTGGCGCTGAACCTCGACAAGACCGCCCTCGCCGCCGACGCGCTCGAGGCCGGGCACACCGACCTCGGCGTGAAGGGGCTGGAACTGCTGACCGACGGCACGACCGGGACGGACGGCGACGCCGTGCTGGAGCGGGTGCTGCTGTCCCGGACCGACGCGCTGGCCGTCGAGGCGGCGAAGCTGCTCGCGAAGGCGAAGGGGCAGGCCGCGGTGGCGGCCGTGGCGCTCGACGCCGTGAACGAGAAGCTCCGCGAGCAGGCCGTCGCGTGGCTCGCCGCCGAGTACGACCGCTCGGCCGACGCGCAGAAGCACCTGCGGCGGGCCGTCGAATCGCGCTACCGCCACGTCCGGCAGGCGGCGGCGGTCGAGCTTGCCACGAAGAAGGACCCGGCCGCGTTCGACGTGCTGGCCGCGCTCTTGAAGGAGGCGACCGACGCCGGCGTGCAGCGACGGATCGTTTCTGCGCTCGTCGCGCTCGGCGACAAGCGGGCGGCGAACGTGTTGCTCGACCGCGTCGAGACCGACCCGACCGGCACGGCCGTCAGCGGCGAGTTGTTCGCCGCGGCCGGCGGGTTCCGCAACCCGGACATCGCCGACCGGCTGTTGAAGATGTCCGACCGCAAGGAGTGGCAGTCGGCGGCGCTCACCGCGCTGGAGGCGGTCAGCGGGTTCGACCAGGCCATCATTCACCCGGACGAGGAGGCCGCGTTCGCGAAGGCCGAGAAGGAGCAGCACCCGCGGCGGCCGGACCTGCTGGCGAAGCTCCTCGACCGTTTGCTCGCCGCCGGGCTGACCTCCCGCGTCGTCGAGCTGCTGCCCGCCGCCGAGGGGTCGCGCGGCACCGCCGTCGATCCCGTCCTCGCGACGCTCGCGACGAACCCGGACGCGACCGTGCGGACACGGGCGCTCGGCGTCAGCGGCTGGCGTCTGCGGAAGCGGAACGGCCCGGCCGACGCCTTGTTGAAGGCACTCCGCCACAAGGACCCGGCGACGCAGTTCACGGCGGCGGAGAGCCTCGCCCGCGGCGGGCGGGCCGAGGGCTTGCAGGTGCTGCTGTCGAGCCTCGAGTACCTGGACGACGTGGCGATGCGGCAGAACGCCGTCCTCGCGCTCGGCGAGTTGGCCGACCCGCGGGCCGTGGACGTGCTGCTGCGGTTCGCCGGCGAGAACGGGCACGCCCTGCAGGAAGCCGCGGCGGAAGCCCTCGGCCACATGCGGAAGTCGCCGCGGGCCGAGGAGATCGGCAAGCTGCTCGATCGGCTCGCGAAGTCGCCGATGGACGGCGTCGCCCGGCGGGCCTTGATCGGCCTGCGGTGGTTCGACTCGCCCGCCGGGTGGACGCTAATCCGCACCGCGACGCGAAGCCCGAACTGGCGGACGCGGATGGCGGCGGTCGAACAACTGGGCCACGATTCCAACCCGGCGAGCCGCGACGCGATTCTCGACCGGCTGCGGAAGGACTCCGATTCCGACGTGGCGAACGCGGCGTTCGACGCGGCCGTGAAGGCGTTCGGCCACGGCTCGCTGGAGCCGTACTACGCGGCCCTCGAAACGACCGAGGACCGGGCGTGGGATTCCTTCGGCAAGGCCGACGTGGACGTGTTCAAAGTTCTGCGCGAGCGGGGCGACACGCTGCGGCTGTTGCAAACGCTCCCGAAGACGGCCGCGGACGCGCAGGCCGGCATCGAGGGCATTCTGTCGGCCCGGCCGACCCCGCCGGACGACGTGATGGCGAAGGCGCTCGCCGCCGAGAACCCGCAGACGGTGAAGGCCGTCGCCCGGATGCTCGGGCGCTCGGATTCGATTTCTTCCAAAGTAAGGTCGGCGGTCGAGGCGGCCGTCGACAAGTGGTGGCAGCAGTGGCAGGCCAACCGCGACCGCCTCGCCCGCGCCAGCGGGCCGGACCAGTCCGAAGCGGCGGAGGCGGCCGTCCGCGATACCGAGGTCGCGCTCGAAGATCTCCTCTGGCCCGCGTCGCGGTTCGGCGTCGCGGAGAAGCTGCTCGTCGAGATCGTGACCGCCCGGCCGCTGGACTCGTGGATGTATTCCGTCCGCCGTCGGGTGTTGCAGTGCGTGACGACGGCGACGCCCGCGGTCACGGCCGGGGTCGAGGCGCTGTTGCGGTCCGGGAACACGGACTCGCGGGCGTTCGCGGCCGGCGTGCTGGCGAAGCTGGCCCCGGCGCACGCGGCGAAAATCGCCCCGGACTTCTTCGCCGACCGGCCGATCTATTCGCGGCTCAGCACGTCGGCGAAATCGTCGGGCGTGGCGAAGGCGAACGCGGCGACGCCGCACTACCAGCCGCTCGCGCTGCCGACGCTGCTCGCCGAGAAGGACGTGCCGACACTGGCGAAGGTGGCGCGGGACCGTAAGGCCGCAGAGCCGGCCCGCCTGGGCGCGGTCGAGGGCCTGGGCTTCCTCGCGTCCGCCGACGCGGAGGCGGTGCTAGCGGAGGTCGGCGCGGCCGCCGGCGACGACGAGGACGTGCGGAAGGCCGCGTGGCGGGCGTTGAGAAGGTCGAAGCGAGCAAGGATTAAGCGTGAGGCCGGTCTTGTTCCCTCCCCCCTTGGGGGGGAGGGTTAGGGAGGGGGGTACGCCTTCCCCCC
>NZ_JCABYM010000068.1:0-57788 GCF_059499385.1 Limnoglobus sp.
GGGGGAAGGCGTACCCCCCTCCCTAACCCTCCCCCCCAAGGGGGGAGGGAACAAAGCCAAAACCAAGGTTCGTACCCAACTGAGCTAATGCCGCCCGCCGCGGCGGTTCGCGGTTCGCTTCCATCCGCTTCACCAGCGCGTACACGGCCCGGTTCAGCGGCGCGTCCGCCCGCCCGTCGGCCAGCCGCAGCAAGTGGCCGTTGTAGTTCTCGATCTCCGTCCGCCCCCGCTCGATCTCGCCGGCCATCGAGCAGTACGTCCCCCGCAGCGACGGCTCGAACGCCCGCGCCATCAGCCGGGCCAGCCACCGCCGGCGCAGAATCTTCGCCACCGTCCGCGGGTGGAACGGGCCGACCTTGCCCAACTCGATCCCGGCCGCCGTCAGGATCGTGTAGTTCTCCTGGATGAGCGCGAAGAACAACCGCCGGGCGTGCGGGTCGCTGAGCAGTTGCCCGTTGTCGATCCCGGCCGCGGCCGCGAGCGGCGAGATGGCGGCGTTGTACAGGAGCTTCGTGTGCTTCACCGGCAGCACGTTCGCCACCAGCTTCGGGACGAACCACTCCCGCGTTCCCGGCCGGTCGAGCTTCCCCATCAGCCACTTCACGCCCGCGGTGAGCAGCCGATCCCCGCGGCCGCCGAGGTGCAGCTCCCCCGGCCGCGTGATGCGGGCTTCGATCCGGTCCGCCGGGCACGCCGCGACGAACGACGCGATCCCTTCCGACGAGTGGCCGAAGCTGTCGAGCCGCGGGTCGAAGCCGTTCTGGATCGGGATGAGCGTCGCCGTGAACGGAACCTTCGCCAGCACCGTCGCGTTGTCGTAGCACTTCACGCACAGCAGGATGACGCCGTGCTCGTCCGGCGTCCACTCGGCGAACGGCACGACGCCTAGCCCGTTCGCCCGGCCCCACGCGACCTTCGCCGGGTTCGCCTCGACGAACGTGACGGCCACGCCGGCCGCGCGGAGGGCCGCGCCGACGGCCGAACCGATCCCGCCCGCCCCGACGACCGTCACCGCGTCCGTGCCCATCGCGTCGTTCCCTTGAACCGCCTCAATTCAACCGCTAACCTACGCTTCAGCCCTTCCCTCGGCCCCTCGCAGGCGGACCATGGCGCTGACGCTCGAACAGTACGCGGCCAACTACCTGCCGACCCGCGGGCTGCCGTGGCCGATCCCGCCGAAGCCGGAGCCGAAGACGGCCAAGCCGCACGTCACCCGGCTGCCGGTCAAGGCCGTGATGTGGACCGCCTACGGAACGCTGTTGAACACCCTCCAGGGGGAGCTGCTGTTCGAGCACCCGCAGCAGTTCGTCACCGACAACGCGCTCGACAAGACGATCAAAGAGTTCAACATGTGGAACTCGATGAGCCGCAAGCCCGGCGCGCCGGCCGAGCAGATGCGGGACTACTACACGAAGGCCCTGACCACGCTCCGGATGCTCGGCCACGGCCAGGAGAAGCACCCGGAGGTGGCGGCCGAGAAGGTGTGGGAGGACATCGTCAAGAAGCTGATGCAGAAGGAGTACAAGTTCGACGTCGGCGTGTACGGGGCGATGAACGAGTTCGTGAAGAAGGTCGCGTACTTCTACCACGCGAGCATCCAGGGGTGCGCCGCGTACCCGGACGCGGCCGCCGCCGTCCGCCTCCTCGCCGACCGCGGCGTGACGAACGGCCTCCTGACGGACGGCCAGTGCTTCACCCCGGCCCAGATTCACAAGGCGTTCCGCGATGACGACCCGGACTTCGACGTGAACGCCTTCTTCCCGGCGAACCTGCGGGTGATCTCCGCGGAGAGGCACGCGAAGAAGCCGTCCGAGACGCTGTTCAAGGCGGCGGTGGCGGCGGCCGCGGCGCGGGGGCTGAAACCGGAGCAGGTGCTGCACGTCGGGTCGAACCTGGTGCGGGACATCGCCCCGGCGAAACGGTGCGGGTTCCGCACGGCCCTGTTCGCCGGGGACAAGAACTCGCTGGTCGCGACGGCCGACCACCTGAAGGAGCCGGAGTTCCGCCCGGACGTGTTGGTGACGGAGCTGACGCAGCTCGTGGACGTGGCCGGGTAAGGCGGGAACGGGTGTCCCTCGCCGCGGGCAAGTTTTAGAATAGCCCCGCGACCCCCGTAGGAGACTCCCCCATGCCGCCGGGCCAACCCCCCGTCGTCGATCTCGACGCCCTCGACTTCACGAGGCTACTCGCGGACCAAGAGCAAGTTCTCGCGGTCAACCCGCACCGGCACGAACTCGTGCTGCTCACCGGCATCGTGGCCATCGACGCCGAGAAGCACACGATCGTCGGGTTCAAGGACCTCGGCCCGGACGAGTTCTGGGTCCGCGGCCACTTCCCGAAATTCCCGGTCATGCCCGGCGTCCTGATGTGCGAGGCCGCGGCGCAGCTCACCAGCTACTACATGTACCACCAGAAGATCGTGCCGCCGGACAAGCTCGTCGGCCTCGGCGGGATCGAGTCGGCCCGGTTCCGCGCCCCGGTCCGCCCCGGCGACCGGCTCGTCCTCGTCGGCGTCGGCAAGCGGACCAGCCCGAAGCTGACCCGGTTCGAGGTGAACGGGTACGTGAGGCGGGCCGGCACGCACGACCTCGCGTTCGAGGCGACGATCCTCGGCGTCACGCTCGGCACGCTGGAGGACCTGCTCCGTGCGTAAGCCGCGGAAGCTGGCGGCCGACGAGATCGCCCCGTTCGTCTGGCAACTGCCGCCGGACCGGTACGGCCGCTGGGGCGAAGTCCCCCGCGGCGACACCCCGCCCCCGTCGCGGATCGACTGGCACGAACTCTTCGACAACGCCAACCCGGTCGAGGTCGAGGTCGGGTTCGGCAAGGGCCTGTTCCTCGTCACGAGCGCCACGGCCCACCCGGAGACGAACTACTTCGGCATCGAGATCGTCCGCAAGTACCAACTGTACGCCGCGGACCGGATCGCCCGGCGGCAGTTGCGGAACGTGCGGACGACCTGTGCCGACGCGAAGCTCGTCCTCCGCGACTTCGTGGTCCCGGCGAGCGTGTCGGTGGTTCACGTCTTCTTCCCGGACCCGTGGTGGAAGCAGCGGCACAAGAAGCGGCTGCTGTTCACGCCGGAGTTCGCCGACCTGGTGACCCGCGTGCTGATCCCTGGCGGGAGGCTGCACTTCGTCACGGACGTGCAGGACTACTTCGAGTGGGTGACCGGCACGCTCGTCGCCATGCCCGCGTTCAAGGCCCTGCCGCCGCCGACCGAGAACGCGCCGGCGCACGAACTCGACTACCTCACGAACTTCGAGCGGAAGTTCCGGCAGGAAGGCCGCCCCATCTATCGCTCGCTTTACGAGAAGGTCTGACCGGTGAACCTGATCCGCCGCGTCGGTCCCGTGCCGGTCGTGTTCCTCGGCTTCTGGCTGTTGCTGCTGGTCGGCGGCCGGGTGAAGCTGCTCCGCGACCCCGGCACGTTCTGGCACACGACCGTCGGCGAGAAGGTCCTGCGCGACGGGTTCTTCGCCGGCGACCCGTTCACGTTCACGCACGCCGACGCCCGGTGGGTTCCGCACCAGTGGCTCGGCGAGGTCGTCATGGCCCTCGTCCACCGCGCCGGCGGGTTCGACGCCTACGTCCTGCTCGCCGCGTCCGTGCTGGCGGCGCTCTTCACCTGGCTGACGGTCCGCCTCCTCCGCACCGGGCTGACCCCGGCCGCGGCCGTGCTCGTCGTGCTGGTGGCGCTCGCGGCGGGGGCGTTGCAATTCCACGTCCGGCCGCTCTTGCTCACGATGGTCGGTATGACGCTCGTGGCCGTGCTGCTCACCGGGTACGAGGCGGGCCGGATTTCACTCGCGAGGCTGTTCTGGCTCGTGCCGTTCTTCGTGGTCTGGACGAACACGCACGGCGGGATGCTCGGCGGGTTCGCGACGCTCGTTCTCGCGTGGCTCGGCTGGACGGCGGCGAAGCTCGTCGGCTGGCCGACGCCGTTCCGCACCGCGAAGGACATCGGCGGCTTCCTCCTGCTGACGCTGCTCTGCGGGCTGACCGCGTTCGCGAACCCCTACGGGTGGGAAATCCCCCGCGCGTGGTGGCTCATCATGAGCGGCCCGAAGATTCCGGACCTGATCGAGGAGCACAAGCGGCTCGACCCGGCCGAGTTCACGGCCTGGCCGCTGTTCGCGTTCGCGGCGGTGTACCTGTTCGTCCTCGCCGGGCTGCGGGAGCGGCCGCGGGTGAGCTGGCTGTTGCCGCTCTTGTGGCTGGCGCAGGCGTTCCTCCGCGTCCGGCACGGGCCGCTGTTCGCGCTCGTCGGGTTGGTGGCCGTCATCGAGATGTGGCCGCGGACGCGGTGGGCCGCGAAGCTCGCGGCGAAGCGGCCGGACCTGTACGACCCGGCGAGAGGCCGCTTCGCGGCCCCGGCGTGGGCGTGGCTGATTCCCGCGCTGCTCGTCGTCGGCGTGCTGCTGATCCAAGCGAACGGGATCGTCGCGCCGGTCGTCGGCCGCGGGTGGGCGGACTTCGACCGCGAGAAATGGCCGGTCGAACTGCTGCCCATGCTGAAGGAACACGAGCCGAAGCCCGGCGAGCCGAACCGGTTGTTCAACTCGTGCAACCTCGGCGGGTTCGCGATCTACCACGCGCCGGGGTACAAGGTGTTCCTCGACGACCGGGCCGAGTTGTTCGGCGACGAGTTCCTCGCCGAGTTCGTGGCCGCCGACCGGCCGGGCCACGCGGCCGCGAGGCTCGACGCGTGGGAGCGGCAGTACGGCCGCTTCGCGTTCGCCCTCGTGACGCCGCGGAGCGCGTTCGCCGAGGCGTTTCGTGCGCGGCCGGGCTGGGCGCTGGTCGGCGAGTCGCCCGCGGCCGCGTTCTTCCGGTGGAACCCAGAGCGGTAGCGACGGGGTGAGTCGAACGTATCGCCCGCGCCTATATAGCCGCCGGCTTGCCGGCGGGGTTTTGCGACCCCGAAACCCCGCCGGCAAGCCGGCGGGTATATAGGGTTGTCAGCCCGTACAACTCCTCCATGCGCATTCCCACGAACGTCGTGACCGGGTTCCTCGGCGTCGGCAAGACGACGGCCATCCTCGACCTGCTCGCCCGCAAGAATGACGGCGAGCGGTGGGCCGTCCTCGTCAACGAGTACGGCGAAGTCTCCATCGACCACGCCATCCTCGAAGGCGGGGGCGGCGACGGCGTCACCGTCCGCGAGGTCGCCGGCGGCTGCGTCTGCTGCGCGACGGCCCCTTACCTTCAAGTTGCGCTTCACCTGTTGCTCACGGAGGCGAAGCCGCACCGCTTGATCGTCGAGACGACCGGCCTCGGCCACCCGGCCCGGCTGATCGACACCCTCCGCGGCAGCTACGCCGACCGGCTCGACGTGCGAGCCACGGTCGCCGTCGTCTCGCCGGACGACTTCACGACGCCGGGGATGCTGGAAAACCCGGTCTTCCGCGAGCAGGTCGATCTCGCGGACGTGCTGGTGTTGAACAAGCTCGACCGCGCGGACGAGAAGCTCGTCGCGGACTTCCAGGCGTGGGCGAACGCCGTCTACCCGCCGAAACTGCTCGTCGCCGCGACCCAGGGCGGCCGCCTCGAACGCGGCTGGCTCGACCTCGGCGGGACTTCTCTCTCACTCTCGACAGCGGAACGCGGCGCGGCCGACCTCCCGCCGCAGGAATCGCGCTCGCCGGAGCCGGGGATGCCGCTACGGTTCATCTCGGACGGTTCGCCACCCGCGTGCGGTTGGATTTTTTCCCCGCGGGACGTGTTCCGCGAACCGGCGCTGTTGAAGCTGCTCGGCGAGCTGGCCGGCACGTCGCGGCTGAAGGGCGTCTTCCGCGTCGAGGACGACTGGCTGACAGTCAACCGCTTCGGCACGGCCACGACCGTGTCGCCGACCCAGTACCGCCGCGACAGCCGCGTCGAGGTGTTTTCCGACTCGACCGACTGGACCGATCTCGAACGCCGGTTGCTCGCGTGCCTCGTTGCGGGTACAGTCTGAGTAACCCGCCCGCTCCTTCCGGACCCCGAGATGCTCTCCCGCTCCCTGGCGATCCTCCTCCTGCTCGCACCCGTCGCCGTCGCGCAGAACGACTCTGGCCCCGGCGACGTGCCGCTCCTCGCGTGGCACTTCGACAAGCCGAACGAACTCGGCGTCAAGAACGCGACGCTCGACGCCGGCCCGCGGCCGCCGACCTACCCCGGCTTCTCGGCCGCGAACCGCGCTTACGACTTCGCCGCCCAATCCGTCGTCACCGTCCGCGAATCGGATTTGCCCAACGCCAACCTGCGGTTCGGGCCGAAGGACGCGATCACGCTCGAAGCCTGGGTGAAGGTCGCGGAGTTGAAGGACGGCGCGTACGCCTACGTCGTCGGCAAGGGCCGCAACGGGAAGAAGGGGTTCGCCGAGAAAAACCAGAACTACGCCCTGCGGCTGAAGGGCGAGAAGGGCGAGGCCCGCGTCAGTTTCCTGTTCGCGAGCGAAGGCACGAAGAACAAGCCCGGCGACTGGCATCGGTGGACGACGACGAAGGGGTTTACGTCGAACGCCTGGCACCACGTCGCGGTTTGCTTCACGTTCGGCACCGCGAAGTCGATCCGCGGCTACATCGACGGCGAGGCCGTCCCCGGCGCGTGGGACATGGGCGGCGCGACCGACCGCGCCCCAGTCGCGGACGGCGACGACCTGACGCTCGGCACCGGCAACGGCGGCGGGGCGGCGAACTCCTTCCGCGGTCAGGTCGATGACGTGACGATCTGGCGGACGGCTCTGCCGGACGCGGTGCTGACGAGCCGCTACCAGTTCGTGCCGCCGCCGCCGGTGCTGAACCGCGCCGACGTGCCGAAGGGCCGCGTGCTGGTGCAATTGTGCGAGCAGGGGATGCCGCAGCGGAACGTCTGGCCGGACGTGCCGCCGCCCGCGACCGAGACGTATTCCGAGGAGGCGTTCGGGTTCTTCGAGCTGCCGCAGAAGTACGTCGATACCGGCGTCCGCGGCGACCGCGGGTTCCCGACGCTCCTCCGCGCCGCGGCCGTGATGAACGTTCCCGCCGGCAAGCACCGCCTGCTCCTCCGCGGCCGCGGCGCGAGCCGCCTCTACATCGACAACAAGTTAATCCTCACGACGCCGTTCCCGTCCGGCGACGGGAGCGGGCACGGCCACGTCCGCACGCCGGACAGCTACCTGAACCTCGGCCCGGACTTCCGGTTCGCCCCGCCGGGCAACGCCGAGACGTGGGCCGAGTTCACGTCGCCCGGCGGCGAGCAGTTCGTCATCCTCGAAACGATCGTCGGCAGCTTCATGAACAAGAACAAGCGGCGGCCGGAACTCGGCGAAACCGTCGTCGCGATTTCCCACGCAGGGAAGCAAGACTGGCAACTGCTCGCGCCGGCCCGTGCCGTCCCGTACACGGACGACGGCTGGGCGGCGTATCACGCGGAACGCAGCGAGTGGCTCGCCAAGCGGAACGCCGAGGCCCGCGAGGCGAAGCGGCAGGAACATGCCGCGTATTGGCAGAAGCGGCGGGACGCGGCCCGCGACTGGCTCGCGAAGGCTGAGGCCGTGCCGGTCCCGGCGCTGCCGAAGGGCTACCCGGCGAACAACGCCATCGACCACTTCCTGGCCGCGAAGATCGAGACCGCGAAGGCCGACGCCGCGACCGCGAAGGCGGGCACGGTCGATTTCTTCCAGCACGTCCAGCCGATCCTCGAAGCGAAGTGCGTCGGCTGCCACACGAGCGCGAAGGCGAAGGGCGGCTTGCGACTGGACGACCGCGCGTCCGCGTTCGCCGGTGGGAAGCGGGACGGCCCGGCGGTGACGCCGAAGAACCCGGTCGAGAGCGCGATCCTCGCGCGGGTGAAGTCGCAGGACGAAGAGACGGTGATGCCGCCGAAGGGCGAGCGGCTGACGGCGGGGCAGATTCGCACGCTCGAAACCTGGGTCCGCGCGGGGGCGAACTGGCCGGAACTGAAGGTCGATCACACGACTGTCACCGGGCTGTCACCCGACCTCGTGTTCCTCCGCCGCGTCTTCCTCGACACCGTCGGCGTGGTCCCGACGCTCGACGAGATCGTCGCCTTCACCGCCGATGCTTCCCCCAACAAACGCGAGAAGCTGATCGACAAGCTGCTCGCCGACCCGCGGGCCGCCGACCACGGGATGGGCTACTGGCAGGACGTGCTGGCCGAGAACCCGAACATCCTGAACCCGACCTTGAACAACACGGGCCCGTTTCGGTGGTGGCTGTACGAGTCGCTCCTCGACAACAAGCCGATGGACCTGTTCGTGACGGAGCTGTTGCGAATGCGCGGCAGCTCCCGGTTCGGCGGGCCGGCCGGGTTCGCGGTGGCGTCGCAGAACGACGTGCCCATGGCCGCGAAGGGCACGATCGTCAGCACCGCGTTCCTCGGCGTGGAGATGAAGTGCGCCCGCTGCCACGACGCCCCGGCCCACCGCTCGACGCAGGAGGACTTGTTCCAACTGGCCGCGATGCTCGACGGGAAGACGATCAAACTGCCGGCGACGAGTACCGTGCCGCTGGACAAGGTCCACGGCGGCGGCCGCAAGCCGCTCATCAGCATCACGCTGAAGCCGGGCGCGGACATCGCCCCGGCGTGGCCGTTCGCCGCGTTCGTGCCCGAGAACGTGGGGAAGGAACTCGCGGAGTTCCCGAACGAGACCCGCGACCGGTTGGCGGCGCTCGTCACCGCCCCGCAGAACGAGCGGTTCGCCCAGGTGATCGTCAACCGAATCTGGAAGCGGCTCATGGGCCGCGGCATCGTCGAGCCGGTGGACGACTGGGAGCGGGCGAAGCCGACGCACCCGGAGTTGCTGAAGTGGCTGGCCCGCGAGTTCGTGCGGGACGGGTACGACGTGCGGAAGCTGTCGAAGTTGATCCTCGCGTCGCACGCTTACCAGCGGGCGGCGGACGAGTCGCTGAAGGAAACGCCGGTGCTGTTCACCGCCCCGGCCCGGCGGCGGCTGGCGGCCGAGCAGGTCGTCGATTCCCTGTTCGCCGCGACCGGCAAGCCGATGAATTTGGAGGAAGTCAGCCTCGACATCGACGGCTCCCGCGACCTCGGCAACTCGATCTCGCTGGGGAACCCGCGGCGGTCGTGGATGCTCACGTCCACGTCCAACGAGCGGGACCGGCCGAGCCTCGCGCTGCCGCGCATCCAGGCCGTGACGGACGTACTCGCCGCGTTCGGCTGGCGCGGCACGCGGCAAGACCCGACGAGCGTTCGCGAGCTGTCCCCGAACGTGCTGCAACCGGCGATCCTCCAGAACGGCGTCCTCGGCACGTGGCTGACGCGGCTGTCCGACGACCACGGGTTCACCCGGCTCGCGATCGAGGCGGAGTCGCCGGGGAAGCTGGTAGACGCGATGTTCCTGCGAATCCTCACCCGCCCGCCGACCGACGCGGAGAGGAAGCAGTACGCGGCGTACCTCACGCCGGGGTTCGAGAATCGCGTTCGCGACATGCCGCCGAAGGTCAAGGCGAAGCGGCTGCCGGAGCCATACGTGTCGTGGTCGAACCACCTCGACCCGCAATCGACGCTCGTTCGCCAGGCCCAGGAGGCCGCCGCCCGCGCCGGCGACCCGCCGACCACGCGGCTGTCCGCCGACTGGCGAGGCCGCGCCGAGGACGTGCTGTGGGCCGTGCTGAATTCATCCGAGTTCCTGTTTACGCCGTGAGACCGACATGAACCGCCGCGACTTCCTCGCATCGTCCGCCACCCTCGCGGCCCTGCCAGCCGTCGGCCGCGCCGCCTCGCTGAAGGGTAAGGCCGAGCACGTCATCTTCCTCTGGCTCGGCGGCGGCATGGGGCAGCTCGACACGTTCGACCCGAAAGCGAAGGCCGCCAACAAGGGGCCGAACAAGAAGGCCGGCTCCCTTTACGGTTCCGTCGAAACATCCGTGAAGGGCGTGCGGCTCTGCGAGCACCTGTCGAAGACCGCGAAGCTGATGGAGCACGTCACCGCCGTCCGCACGGTGAACCACAAGGTCGTGGACGAGCACGCGTTCGCCACGAACCTCGTCCACACCGGGCGGATGATTAGCGGCAACGTCACGTACCCGTCCGTCGGGTCGATCGTCGCCCACGAGCGCGGGGCCGCCGACCCGACGGTGCCGGCGTACATCCTGATCGGCTACCCGAACGTCAGCCGCGGGCCGGGGTTCCTCGGGTCGAAGGCCGGGTACGTCTACCTCACGGACACGGCCACCGGCCCGGCCGGGTTCACCCGCCCCGCCGACGTGAGTGAAGACCGTGCCGCGGCCCGGCAGAAGTTGCTCGGCGCGGTCTCCGGCAAGGCCGAGACCGGCTCGCCGCTCGCCGAGTACGAGGAGGCACAAGCCGCGGCCCTGCGGCTGGCCGGGCCGAAGTTCATGAAGCACTTCGACCTGAAGTCGGAACCCGGAAGCGTGCGGCAGTCCTACGGCGGCGAGTTCGGCCAGCGCTGCCTGCTCGCCCGGCGGCTAGTGCAGGCCGGGGTGCGGTTTATCGAGGTGTCGCACAACTTGAACTTCCTCAACGGGACCGGCTGGGACGTTCACAACGAGGGGATCGACAACCAGCACCTGCTCATCCAGGAACTCGACGCGGCCCTCGCCGGGCTGATCGCGGACCTGCGGGAGAAGAAGCTGCTGGACAAGACGCTGATCGTCGTCGGCACGGAGTTCGGGCGGCCGCCGGAGTTCGACGCCCGCGGCGGCCGCGGCCACCAGGGGACGGCGTTCTCGCTCGTCCTCGCCGGCGGCGGGCTGAGGCATTGTGGCGCTTATGGCGTGACCGACGACTTGAGCAAGACGATTCTGGAGAAGCCGGTGTCGATTCCCGACTTCCACGCGACGGTTCACGCGGCCGTCGGCATCGACCCGGCGAAGGAGCTGATGGACGGCTCGCGCCCCGTCCCGATCACCGACGGCGGCACGCCGATCGCGGCGATGTTTTCATAGTAGTAGGCACACTCCGTGTGCCGTCTCCTTCACGCCGCCGGGACCGTGTGCAGGTCACCGCGGCGCTTGGCAGACGGCACACGGAGTGTGCCTACTACTATGGCGACCCTTACGGCTTCGCCCGCTTCGGGTAGTCCGGCCGCTTGATCTCCTTCCGCGGCTCCTTCTTCAGCGCCTCCAGCGCCAGCTCGATCGCCTTCTCCAACTGCGGGTCCTTCCCGGCGATCAGGTCCTTCGGCAGCATGTCCACGTCGTAGTCTGGCGCAACGCCCTCGTTCTCGACCGTGAACCCCTCCTCCGGCGTCCAGATCGCGAAACTCGGCGCAGTCACCGTGCCGCCGTCTAGCAGCACCGGGTAGCCGCTGATGCCGACCAGGCCGCCCCACGTCCGCTTGCCGACCACCGGGCCGAGCTTGAACTTCTTGAACATGTACGGCAGCATGTCCCCGCCCGACCCGGCCCCCTCGTCCGCGATCATCACCTTCGGGCCGAACACGGCCGCGCTCGGCGACCGCCACTCCGTCCCGTACCGGGGTGCCCAGTACGACGCGAACGGCCGCCGGAGGATGTCGATGTAGTAGTCGGCGATCTGCCCGCCGCTGTTGAACCGCTCGTCGATGATGAGCGCGTCCTTGTCCACCTGCGGGAAGAAGTACCGCTTGAAGTACGCCACCCCCTGGCCGGCCGTGTCCGGCACGTACACGTACCCGACCTTGCCGTCCGTCGCCTTCGCGACCTTGCGGAGGTTCCCCTCGATCCACTCGCGGTTCCGCAGGGCCAGCTCGTTGCCGAGCGGCTCGACCGTCACCGTCCGGCTGTTCTTGCCGTCGGCCGTCGGCCCGACCGTCAGCTCGACCGACTTCCCGGCCGTGTTCTCGAACAGCGAGTAGATCGAGGTCGGCGGCTTCAGGTCCACGCCGCGGACGGCGAGCAGGAACTCGCCCTCCTTGACGTTCACCCCCGGCGCGGTCAGCGGCGACCGCAACTCGGACGTGAAGTTCAACCCGCTGTAAATCTTCTTGAACCGGTAGCGGCCGTCGGCGATGTCGTAGTCCGCGCCGAGAAGGCCGCCGCCGACGGTCTTCTTCTCGGTCACCCGCTCGCCGGGCGTCGTGTAGCTGTGCCCGACGGCCAGCTCCGAGAGCATCCAGCGGATGACCTTGTACAGGTCGCCGCCGTTGTTGACGTGCTCGAGGAACGGCTCGTACTTCTTCTTGACGGCCGGCCAGTCCGCGCCGTGCATGTTCGGGTCATAGAAGAAGTCGCGGTTGATCCGCCACGCCTCGTGCAGGATTTGCTTCCACTCGGCCCGCGGATCGACGCGCACTTCAATGGCGTCGAGGTTCAGTTTCTGCCCGCCGCCGCTGCCGGTCGGCGCGGGGGTGAGGGCCGTCGGCGTGGCGTCGCCGCCGCGGCGGCCGCCGAACCCGGACGGGATCACGCTGCCGCCGCCGGTGCTGGTGATGTACCAGTCGTCGCCCTGCTGGTAGAGCATCTTCTTGCCGTCCGGCGTCAGCTCGTAGGCCCGGACGCCGGCCTGCACGGTCGCGACCTTCCGGGACTCCACGTCGAACCGCAACAGCGTCCCGCCGCCGCCGAACCCGCCGGGGCCGCCCTCGCCGCGGTCCGGCCGGGACAGGACGAATACCTGATTCGCGGCCCCGGCCTGCAGGCTGCCGTAGCTGCCCGACGGCATCGGCAGTGCGATGATCCGTTGGTCGATGCCCTCGAAGTCAATGCGGAACTTCGCGTCGTCCTTCTTCTCCTTCGATTCCTCCTTCTTGTCGTCCTTCTTCTCCTCGTCCTTCTTGGCGTCGTCTTTCTTCTCCTCCTTCTCCTTGTCGATCGTTGGGCCGGGCCGACGGCCGGGGGGCGTCGGGGCTTGCGGCCCCTTCTCCTCGTCGCTCTCCTTCAGGAACGGCGACGCGGTGTCCTTTTGCAGCACGGCCATGAACACGCTGTACCGCGGCGACCGCGTGTCCGACGCCGACTGGGAGAACCCGTGCTTGCTCATCCCCGTGTCGCTCGACGACAGGAAGTACAGGTACTTGCCGTTCGCGTCGAACGCCGGGCTGGTCGCCTCGTTCAGCCCGTCCGTGACCGGGAACGAGGCGTTCTTTTCGAGCGAGTAGGCGTACACCCGCGACACCTTCGCCGGCGTGTCCATCGCGTACGTCACCCACTTGTTGTCGGGCGACCACGACGAGTGATAGATGCTCCGGTTACCCCCCTCGCTGGCCGTCACGATCTTCGTCGCCTTCCCAGTTTCCACGTCCAGCCAGTACAGGGACAGCGCGTTGTCGATGTACAGCAGCTTCTTCGAGTCGCGGGACCAGGCCGCGCCGTAGAAGAACCCGCCGCCCGGCAGCTTGACCGTCTTCTTCTCCCCCTTGCCGGTCTGCGGGGCGAGGACGAGCTGGTACTCGCCGCCGGCGTCGGAAAAGTACGCGATCGTCTTCCCGTCCGGCGACCACGTCGGGGCCCGCTCGTGGACGCCGGGGGTGCTGGTCAGGTAGCGGGGGTCGCCCTTCTCGGCCGGGACGGTGACGATCTCGCCGCGGAACTCGACGACGGCCCGCGACCCGCTCGGCGACACGCCGGCGTCGCGGACGTACTTCGCCCCCTTCACGAACCGCGCACGGGCCTCCGGCGAGTCCGTGGCGATGCCGATCTTCAACCGCGTCGGCGACGTTTCGCCCGGCTTCATCAGGTGCAAGTACCCGGCCTGTTCGAGAATCAGTCGGCCGTCGCCGTGGCCGATGTCGAGGACCGGGAAGTCCTTGAACTCGGTGAGTTGCTTCACGTCCTCGGTCGTCGGCTTCTGGCCGTTCGGCTTGAACGAGAAGACGTTGTACTCGCCCGCCCGGTCGGACCGGAAGTAGATCGTGTCGCCCAGCCAGTTCGGGTCGAGGTCGTTGCACCGGTCCTTCGGCTGCGGAATCTCCACCACGTCGTGGGTGGCCACGTCGTAGACCCAGATGCGGCTGTGCGTGCCGCCGCGGTAGTGCTTCCACTGGGCCGTGGCGTCGCGGACCGGCGTGTACGCGATGTACTTCCCGTCCGGCGAGTAGCACGCCTCGAACCCCCACGGGATCGGCAGCTGCGTCGGCATCCCGCCGGCCAGCGGCACGGTGAAGAGCTGAGCGTGCCGGTTCGAGTAGACGTTCCGGTTGGACGAGAAGAGGATGGCGTCCCCCTTCGGCGTGAACCCGCGGACCTGGTCCGGGCCGGGGTGGTACGTCAGCCGCGTCGGCGACCCGCCTTCGACGGGGATCGTGTACACGTCCAGGTTGCCGTCGTATTGGGCGCTGAACGCGAGGATCGCGCCGTCCGGCGAGAAGACCGGGTAGGCTTCGATCCCCATGTCGGTCGTGAGCCGCTTGGGGTTCTTGCCGTCGAGGTCGGCGGTCCACAGGTCCTCGCCGTAGACGAACGCGACCTTCTTCGCGCTGACGGCGGGCATCGAGAGCAGCCGCGTGTCCTCGGCGGCGTTCGCGGCGGCGGCCGACGCGACGGCGACGAGGGACAGTAAGAGTTTCCGCATGGATGAAGCACTCCGGGGGGCGAAGCACGATGAAACGGGAGGGTCGGAGGAAATGATAGCAATTCGGTAAAGATTCGCCCCGCCCGACATCAGCGAGCGTCGGCCCGTTTTCACCCCGAAGGGGTGGGAGATATTAGCCCAGGGCAAGGGCCGCAGGCCCGCCGCCCTGGGTGGCGGTCGCAACCACCCGCAGGCTGTAAGCCTGTGACAAGGCGGTCCCGGACACGCACATGCGCCCGCGTCCCCGCGCCCAGGGCGTTGCCCTGGGCTAGGCGCTGCCACCCCTTCGGGGTGAAAACAATTCTCGCGCGTGATGTGTACGAATTATCATTATAGGTGTCGCGTCAACCCAGGTGGCGATTCCGCCACGGGGGGGCCACCCGTGGCGGTGGCGGCGGTGGCGGTGTCGCTGCCATTCCGGCAGGTCGCCGGTCCGATTCTCGTTGACCCTCTCTCATCGCCCCCTCAAACTATCCGCACCCTCACTCCCCGGCTGGCATGAGTTCCTCCGTCCGACCAGAAGACGTGGCCCGGTACGTCCCCGCGTTCCTGCGGGCGCGGACGGCCACGTACACCGACCCACTGACGGACGCGACCGCGGAGGCAGCCTACGCCGCCGTGCTATTCGCCGACATCTCCGGCTTCACGGCCCTCAGCGAGCGGCTAGCCGCGAAGGGGGCCGACGGCGTCGAGGAGCTGACGCAGGCGCTCAACTCGTACTTCGGCAAGATGATCGAGGTCGTCACCGCGCACGGCGGCGACGTGGTGAAGTTCGCCGGCGACGCCATGCTCGCGTTCTGGCCGGTGAACACGGAGCGGGAACTGGAGGCCGTCACCGGCGTGGCGGCGAGTTGCGGGTTAGACGTGCAGGAGGCGCTGAAAACGTTCGTCGCGGCGACGGGTCATCGCCTCTACCTCCGGGTCGGCGTCGGGGCCGGGCCGGTGTTCGTCGTCAGCGTCGGCGGCGTGTTCAAGCGGTGGGAGTTCGTCGTCGTCGGCCCGCCGGTGATCGAGGCGACTCTCGCCAGCGGCGCGGGCGAGACCGGGCAGGTGGTCCTCGGCCTGCGGGCGTGGGGCTTGTTGAAGGAGACCGGCCGCGGCACGGAACTGACGCCGGAGTTCGCCCGGATCGACGCGCTGCCGCCGGCGGACGCATCGCCGCTCGTGCCCGTGCCCGTGCCGGACGAGGCCGTGCCGAACCTGCTCGCGTTCGTCCCGGCCGCGATCCACCGCCGCCTCGCCGCGCGGCAGACCGGGTGGCTCGCGGAGATGCGCCGCGTCACGGTGCTGTTCGTGAACCTGCCGGAGCTGAACTTCCGCACGACGCTGGCGAAGTCGCAGGAGGTGATGGTCGCCCTGCAAACGGAGCTGTACCGGTACGAGGGGAGCGTCAACAAGCTGAGCACGGACGAGAAGGGCGTGACGTTCGTGGCCGCCCTCGGCCTGCCGCCGCTGGCGCACGAGGACGATTCCGTCCGCGGCACGCTCGCCGCGCTCGCGATCCACGCGAAGCTGCGGGAACTCGGTTGGAAGTGTTCCGTCGGCGTGACGAGCGGCCGCGCGTTCTGCGGAACGATCGGCAGCGACGTGCGGTGCGAGTTCACCATGATCGGCGACGTGGTGAACCTGTCCGCCCGGCTGATGACCGCGGCGAAGGGCGGCGTCCTGTGCGACGAGGCGACGTTCAAGGCCGGGGTCGAGCGGTTCGAGTGGGAAATCCTGCCGGCGGTGCAACTGAAGGGGAAGGCCCACCTCACGCCGATCTTCCGCCCGCTGCGGGTGGCGCAGGACGTGGTCGGCCTCAAGCACTCGCAAGAGATGGTCGGCCGCACGGCCGAGCAACAGCGGCTGGACGCGATCACCCGCGACCTGCTCGACGACCGGAAGTCGGCCGTCGTGCTGATCGAGGGCGAGGCCGGAATCGGCAAGTCCACGCTCGTCGCCAACGTCCTGCGCCGCGCCCACAAGCTGAAACTGACGACGTGGCTCGGCGCGGCCCTCGCCATCGAGCGCTCGACGCCGTACTTCCTCTGGCGGTCGATCTTCCGCCAGCTCTTCAAGCTCGACTCGCACGATTCGCTCGAAGTCCAGCGGCAGCAGGTGTTGAAGCACCTCGCGTTCGACCCGGACCTGGAACACCTCGCCCCGCTGCTGGACGTGGTGCTGTCACTCGACTTCCCGCCGACGCCGCGGACGGCCGAAATGTTCGGCGAGGTCCGGCTCAGCAACACGAACGCGCTCTTGATCCGCCTGCTAACCCGCGAGACGGAGGCGGCCCCGCTGCAACTGATCCTCGAAGACTGTCACTGGCTCGACTCGGCGTCCTGGGCGCTCGTCCGGCAGGCGGCCGAACACGTCCCGGCCTTGCTCATCGTGATCGTCACGAGGCCGCTGACGGAGCCGTACCCGCGCGACTACTTACCAATCGCCAACGCGCCTTCTACGCACAAGCTGCCGCTCAGCCCGCTGTCGTCCGACGAGAGCATCGCGCTCGTGAAGCGGCGGCTCGGCGTGGCCGACGTGCCGGGGCCGATGGCCGAGGTGCTGCGTGCGAAGGCGCAGGGCAACCCGTTCTTCGTGGAGGAGTTGGCGTACTCGCTCCGCGACACCGGGAAGATTCAGGTCCGCGACGGGCACTGCACCATCACCGCGGCGGAAGACCTGCGGACGCTGCCGTTCCCGGACAACGTGCAGGGCGTGGTCACGAGCCGGATCGACCGCCTCGCCCCGCCGGAGCAACTGACGCTCAAGGTGGCGAGCGTCATCGGCCGGACGTTCACGAAGAACCTGCTGCGGGACGTGTCGCCCATCGAGGACGACAAGCCGCACCTGGACCGCCACCTGGACACGCTCATCTCGCAGAGCCTGACGACGCAGGACGCGCCGGACCCGGACCCGGCGTACAGCTTCAAGCACGTCATCACGCAGGAGGTGTCGTACCAGATGATGCCGCCGGCGCAGCGGAAGAAGCTGCACCAGGTCGTCGCCGAGTGGTACGAGGCCCACCACCAGGGCGACCTGTCGCCGTTCTTCCCGCTGCTCGCGAAGCACTGGTCGAACACCGATCGCGGGGCGAAGGCCATCGACTACCTGGAGAAGTCCGGCGAGAACGCGATGCGGGACTGCGCCCCGGAGGAGGCGGTCGCGTTCTTCTCGCAGGCCCTCGCGCTCGACGGGGAGACGGGCTTCCGCGCCGACCGGTTCCGCCGGGCGCGGTGGCAGCGGCAGCTCGCGGAGGCGCACTACAACCTCAGCGACCTCGGCACGGCCCTCGGCCATTACAAGACGGCCCTCGACCAGCTCGGCTACCCGATGCCGGTCACCGCCGCGGGGTACGTCGTCGCGGCGATGAAACAGTTCGCGAAGCAGTTGGTCCACCGCGCCGTCCCGCGGTTCTTCGTCGGCCGCCGCAAGGACCAGGCCGAGGCCCGGCTCGAAGCGGCGCGGGCCTACGAACGGCTGGTGCAAATCCACTACCTCAACAACGCGAAGGTCCCGTCCGTCCACGCCGCCTACAAGGCGCTCAACCTGTCGGAGACGGTCGGGGAGTGCCCGGAGTTGGCCCGCAACTACTCGCACGCGGCCGTCTTCAGCGGCCTGCTCATGATGCACGCATCCGCACGCGCTTACGTGAAACGCGCCCGTGCGATGGCGGAGCGGGTGAACCAGCAGTCGTGTTCCGCCTACGTCGAGTTCATCTGCGGCGTCTACTGGGTCACGGTCGGCGGGTGGGACGAGGCGGACCGCAACCTGTCAAAGGCGATGGAGATCACGGACCGCATCGGCGAACGCCGCCGGTGGTACGAGAGCGGGTTCACGCTGGCGAACGCATTCTCCCGCCGCGGCGACTTCCGCGCCAGCGTCGCCCTGGCGGAGAAGCTGCACCGCGTCGGCACGCAACGCGGCGTGCCGCAGGTTCAAGTGTGGGGGCTGAGCTGGCAACTCGCCTGCCTGCTCGGCATCGAGCCGCAGAGTCCGACCTTGCTCACACTCGAAACGGCACTCGCGAACTGCCTGGAATCGCACCGCACGGTCCCGCTGGCGGACCAGATTCTCGGCTACGGCGTCCTCGCCCTCTCGCAGTGGCGGCGGGGCGAGAAGTTCGCCGCCCGGCTGACGACGGAGGCGGCCGAGCGGATCATCTCGCAAACGAACCAGATTTCGCACTACCTGCCGCCGGCGTACAGCGGCCTCTCGGAAGTCTACCTCGGCCTGTGGGCGGACAGCACGAACGACCCGGCGACCGCGAAAGAGATGGACCGCCGGATGCGCCACCTGTGCAAGGTGCTCGGCCAGTTCAGCCTGATGTACCCCATCGGCAAGCCGACGGCGCTGCTGGTGAAGGGGCGGTACTACCGGATGCGGGGTTGGCGGCGGTCGGCCTCGCGGCTGTTCCGGCGGAGCCTCGCGGCGGCGGAGCAGTACCAGATGCCGTTCGAGCAGGCCGAGGCACACGCGGAGTTGGCGAAAGACGAAGCCGCGCCGCACGCGGCGCGGGCGCGGATGCTGTTCGAGCGGATCGCGAAGCCGTCTCACTCCGGGGCGTAGACGGTCCGCCCGCCGTCCACCGGCATCTGCACGCCGGTCACGAAGTCGTTGTCCAGGAACGCCAGCACCGCCTGCGCGATGTTGTGCGGGCTGCCCTCCCGCTTCACCAGCGTCGCGTTGATCGCCTCCCGCTTCTCCTCCTCGGGCAGGTCCGGCGGCAGCATGACCGGGCCGGGCAGGATCGCGTTCACCCGCACCCGCGGGTTCCGCGTCCCGAGTTCCACCGCCAGGCAGCGGGTGATGGCGCTCACCGCCCCCTTGCTGGGGAAGTACGCCGCGTAGTTCAAGTACGGCCGCACCTCGGCCCAGTCGCCGACGTTCACGATCACCCCGCCGGCGTCCTGCTTCACCATGAGCAACCCGACGTGCTGGCACATCAGGAACGTGCCGAGGGCGTTCGTGTCGAAGTGGAACTTCACGTCCGCGGCCGTCACTTCTTCGAGCCGCTTGCTGTTCCAGACGGCGGCGCAGTTCACGAGTACGTCGATCCGGCCGAACGCCTCGCGGACTTGCTGCACCAGCTTCCGCACGGCCGCCTCGTCGCCGAGGTCGGCGGGGAACGGCTTCGCCGCCACGCCGTGCTTTCGGAGGTCCGCGGCCGTCTCCTCGGCTTCGGCGGCGGACGAGCGGTAGTGGACGGCGACGGCGTACCCGCGGCGGGCGAGGGCGTCGGCCACGACGGACCCGACCCGCTTCTTCCCGCTGCCGGTGACCAGTGCGACGAGCTGCGTGTTCATGTTCGTGGACCCGTTGGAGAGTTCGTCGGCCGTTGGATGCCGCCGCGGGCGGTCGGTTACTCAAATTCTTAGGCAGAATGTGGTGCGCCCGCGAGCCGGTTCATAAACCGGAATCGACACCGCCGCCAGGGTAACAGCGAAACATGACGTGGCCCCGACTGTTGATGCGGCTCTTGCTCGGGAGCCGCCGCCCGACCGCCTCCGGCGAGCACCGCGTCCCCGGCCTGCGGGCCGACCTCACGATCCGCCGGGACAAGTTCGGCGTGCCGACGATCGAGGCCGAGAACGACCACGACGCCTACTTCGGCGTCGGATTCGTGCAAGGGCAAGACCGTGGGTTCCAGCTCGAATCGCACCTGCGGGCCGCCCGCGGGACGATGAGCGAACTGGTGGGGAAGGTCGCGCTGCCGCTCGACCGGGTGAGCCGCCGCATCGGGTTCCGCCGGGCCGCGGACGCGCAGCTGCCGGCCCTCGACGCCGACGTTCGCGACGCGATGACGGCGTTCGTCGCGGGGATCAACGCCGCCCGCGGACTGGAGCCGCGGCCGCCGCACGAGTTCCACTTCCTAAAGGCGACGCCGACGCCGTGGGAGCCGGCCGACGTGCTGGCGCTCGCGAAGTTCCAGGCGTTCCTGCTGCCGTCGAACTGGGACGTGGAACTCGCCCGGCTTCAGATTCTGCGGGCCGACGGCTCGAAAGCGGTACGGGAACTCGATCCCGTCGGCGACGCATCGGCGTTCGTCCGCGACACGAAGCGCGGCCCGGCGGACGTGCTGGCGGAAGACTTGTTGCACTTCACCCGGCACTTCGGCCGCGGCGGGGGGTCGAACAACTGGGTCCTGGCCGGGACGCGGACGGCGACCGGCAAGCCGATCCTGGCGAACGACCCGCACCTCGCCCCGACGCTGCCGAACCCGTGGTACCTGGCGCACGTCAACACGCCGGCGTGGGCCGTCGCCGGGGCGACGCTCGTAGGAACGCCGATCTTCTCCATCGCGCACAACGGGTTCGCGTGCTGGGGCGTGACGGCCGGGCTGACCGACAACACCGACCTGTTCCTGGTGAAGCCGAGCGATCAGTTCCCGAAAGTTCGGGAAGTCATCCGCGTGGCCGACGGGCCGGACGAGGTGGAGGAAGTCGTCGTCACGCCGCACGGTCCCGCGGTCGCGGGGTCGGCCGACGAGCTGATTACAATGCGGGCCGTGTGGCTCGACCCGCTACCCGTGCGGGGGTTCTTCGACGCGCCGCGGGCCAAGAACTTCGAGCAGTTCCGGGAGGCGTTCGCCGCGTGGCCGACGATGCCGCTGAACGTGCTGTACGCGGACGAGACCGGCCTCATCGGGTACCAGCTCGTCGGCCAGCTCCCGAAGCGGAAGGTCGGCAACGGCACGCTCCCGCTGCCCGCGGAGGTCGGCGGGTGGGACGGGCTGGTCCCGTTCCACGAGATGCCGTTCGCCGTCTACCCGGACGCCGGGTTCCTCGCCACGGCCAACGACCGGACCGACGCGAACGCGAAGTTCGGCGTCGATTACGTGGACCCGTACCGCGCGGAGGTCATCCGCGAGGAGCTGACGAAGCGGTCGAACTGGGACGTGACGGTGTGCGGCGAGTTGCAGCGGAACCAGCGGTCGAAGCCGTGGGAACTGGTCCGCGAGATCGTCCTGGCCGTGCCGAGCGACAACCCGGACGCCGAGTTGGGGTTGAGCCTGCTCCGCGACTGGGACGGCCACGTTTCCGCGACCTCCCCGGCGGCGGCCGTGTTCGAGTTACTCCTCGCCGAGATGTGCGAGCGGGTGGCGAAGGCGAAGGCCCCGACCGCGTGGCGGGCGGCGCTCGGCGGCGGCCTCGACCTCGGCCCGTTTACCAACAGCCTGTTCGGCGACCGCCGCGTCGGGCATCTGGTCAAGCTGTTGCAGTCGAACGCCGAGGAGTTGGCGGACGAACTGCACGCCGCGCTCACGGCCGTCGTGCGGAAGCTGCGGACGACGCACGGCCCCGGCCCGGCGTTCTGGCAGTGGGGCGACCTCCGGCAACTGCGGCTCGAACACCCGCTGTTCAAGGACCACTGGCTCGGCCGCGTGTTCAACGCCGGCCCCGTCCCGGTCGGCGGCGACGGCAACACCGTCTTCCAGGCCGCGGCCCACCCGCTCGACCCGCTCGGGTTCACGCAGAACGTCCCGAACCTGCGGGCCGTGTTCGACGTGTCGAACTGGTCGAACTCGCGATTCGCCCTCGCCGGCGGGCAGAGCGGCAACCCGTGCTCGGCGAACTTCGCCGACCTGTTCGAGCTGTGGCAGGCCGGCGGTTCGATCCCGATCCCGTGGGGCGCGGACGAGGTGATTCGCACGGCTGTGACGAGCTTGCGGCTGCGACCGGATGGGTGAACGACTGCACTTTCGCCCGCGGAACGCGCGCGGTAATTTAAACGGAAAGGAGAACCCCATGTCCGTCACCGTTCGGCCGACCCGACCCGCGAACAAGGCCGCCGCCGATCAGGGGCCGTTGTTGCCGCTCGTCGCGGAGGTCGTCCCGAACCACGACCTGTGGTTGGATTCTCCGAACGCCGCGCTCGGCGGGCAATCGCCGCGCGAGTTGCTCGACACGGACCAGGAAGACCGCGTCCGGGAAATCGTCCTCGCGTACAAGTACGGGGTTCTGTCGTGAACCTCGCGGGCGTCGGCTCGCTCACACCCATCTCGATTTCCGGTACGTGGTGGCGGGCCGTTCAAGTCCGCCACCTGCCGAATCCGCTCGGCACGACGCACACGAATACAACGCCGGGCCGGTTCAACGCGGGAACAACCACGCACCCGGGGATGGAAGTGCTCTACCTCACCGAAGACCTGCTGGTGGCTCAGTTTGAGGTCGGGGCGCTGCTCGGGTCACCGATCCCTGGGCACTCCTTCGTTCCGAACCCGCTCGCCGTGGGCTGGTCCTTCCTGCCGATGACCGTGAGCGTGGGGGCCGTCGCGGACGTGACTTCGCCACCCGAACTCGTGAAGCTCGACACCTCGGTGCAAGAACTCACCGGCGACTGGCGGGGGTACGGGCTTCGGCTGCCGCCCGTGCCGGCGTTGACCCGGCCGCACTGGTCGAACGTGCCGACGCACCGACTCGCACACGAGATTCACGCGGCCAAGACGTTCGAGGGCCTCCTGACGTTCTCGGCCAAAGTTCCAACGAAGCGGAACCTTGTCCTCTTCCCCAACCGGCTAAAGAAACCGAGTTTCGTTTCGTACACCGACCCCGCCGGAACGACGGTTCAAATTCCTTGATCCGTCACCACACGCCCAGGCAGCACCCGACGCCGCTGCCGCCGCCGAGGATCGGCAGGATGCGGCGCTCGAACGGCAGCTTCAGGTACTCGCCGCGGTCGTAGACGACCTTGCCGCCCATGACCGTGTGCGTGACGTGCGTGGCGTGCTCGAACGGGTCGCCGTCGTACAGCACGAGGTCCGCCACCTTGCCGACCTCCAGGCTGCCGTGGTCCTTGTCGATGCCGAGCAGCTTCGCCGCGTCGAGCGTGACGGCCCGCAGCGCCCCGGCGTGGCCGAGGCCGTTCGCGGCCGCCACCGCCGCCTCGTGCCGCAGGTTCCGCTGCTTCGGCACGTACCCCTCGAAGCTCGTGCAGATCGTGACCGGGACGCCCTTCGACTTCAGGTAGGCCGCGTTCGCCAGCAGCGTGTGCCGCGTCTCCATCGACCCGCCGGGCCGCTGCGTCGTCGGGTGGACGATCACCGGCACTTTGCGTTTCGCCAGCTCGTCGGCGACCAGGAAGGCGTCCGTCGCGAGGACGAGGACCGGCTTCAGGCCGAACTCGTCGGCGATGCGGAGGGCCGTGAGGATGTCGTCCGAGCGGTGCGCGGCGAAGTAGACGGGAACCTTACCGACCAGCGCCGGGAGCAGGGCTTCCAGTTTCGGCGAAGCCGCCGTCGGCTTTTTCTGCTTGTAGCCCTGGGCCTCGGCGAACGCCTTGCGAACCAGGGCCGCGACGCCCATGCGGGTCTTCGGCCCCTTGTCCTTGAACGCCTCCTTCGGCGACTCGCCGAGGTTCACGAGAATCCCGGACACCGACTTCAAGGCCGCACTCTCGGCCGTCCGGCCAGTGGTGCGGAACACGCCGCCCTGCCCGGCGATCACCGCGGCCCGGCCGGGCGTGGCGTGGACGACCGTGACGCCGTTCGCCCGCAGGAACTCCAGCAGTGGTTCGGTCGGGTTGAACCCGTCGAGGACGCGGATGTCGGCCTGGTTCGGGTCGCTCGGCTCGTCCTGGTCCTGGTCGGCCGAGATGTTCCACGCCCCGCTGACGCCAGACGTGGTGTGCGCGTCGATGAGGCCGGGCGTCACGTCAGTCGCGGAAAGGATTGCAACATCGTCCGGAAACGCCCGCCCGAGCTTTGCCTCGCGAATTGCGGTGATCCGGCCGTTCTCGATTTCGACTTCGCCGGGGGAAACGACCTCGCCCGCTCCGGTGTGAACGCGGTCCGCCACGACGACCATCTTCTTGGCGTTCGCCGGAGTGGCGGGCTTAATGGCGGGAGCGCGCTTCGCGGCCGTTGGCCGCTCCGCTAATCGGACTGTCGGGGTTTGTTCTGCGTTCGGCAACCACAACCCGCCGTCGCGGTAGGGGCGGTCCTTCGCGTCGGCGGCGTCGAACACCTTCTTCCCCTCGATCCACGTCTCCTGCACCTTCGTATAGACGCTGAACGGGCTGCCGCCGAGGACCACGAAGTCCGCGTCCTTGCCCGGCTCCAGCGACCCGACGCGGTGGTCGAGGTGCATCACCTTCGCCGGGGTGATCGTCAACGTCCGCAGCGCGGCCGCCTCGCTCAGCCCGCCGCGGACGGCCAGCGCCCCGGTCGCCAGGATGAACCGCGACTCGGTGATGAAGTCGTCCGTGTTCACGCACACCGGCACGCCGGCCTTGTCCAGGATCGCCGCGTTCTCTTCCAGCAGGCCCATCGTCTCGGCCTTCCCGCCGGGGCTGTCCACGAGCGTCAGCGACACCGGAATCTTCCGCTTTGCCAGCTCCTCCGCGACGCGGTAGCCCTCGGTCGCGTGTTGCAGCACCAGCTCGAAGCCGAACTCCTCCGCGATCCTCACGGCCGTCATCAGGTCGTCCGCCCGGTGGCAGTGGAAGTGGACCGTCCGCCGCTTCTCCAGCACCTCGACGAGCGGTTCCAGGCCCAGGTCGCGGTCCGGCTTCTTCTCGCCCTTCAGCTTCTCCGCGTACTCCTTCGCCTTCACGAACTGCTCTCGCTGCAGCGCCGCGATCTTCATCCGCGTGAACGGGGCTTGCCCGCGGCGGCCGTACCCCTTCGGGTTCTCGCCGTTGGCCATCTTCAGCCCGCCGACCACCTCGACGCCGTCGGCCCGCTTGCCGGTGACCCGCATCTGCTCGACGGTGCTGCCGCGGAACTTCACGTACAGCGTCTGCCCGCCGATGACGTTGCCGCTGCCGGGCATGACGTTCGCCGTCGTGATGCCGCCCGCGAGTGCCATGCGGACGCCGGGGTCGTTCGGGTCGATGGCGTCGATCGCGCGACCGGCCGTCTGCACCGGGCCGCTCATCTCGTTGCCGTCGGAGTGCGCCGGGACGCTCGGCTTCGGGTAGATGCCGACGTGCGAGTGCGTGTCCACGATGCCCGGAATGACGACCGCGCCCTTGAGGTCGATCACCTTCGCGTCGGCCGGCACGTCCACGTCCTTCCCGACGGCGACGATCTTTTCGCCGCGAACGACGAGCGTGCCGCCGATGATCGGCTCGCCCGCGGCGGTGTGGATCGTGGCGTTGCGGAAGGCCGTCGGCGGGTCGGCCGCGGGGCTGAGCTGCGTGAGCAGAAACGAGAAGAAAATTGTCAGACGGAACATGTCGAACCTTCCGGGAAAAAGGACGCGGTTCCAGCAGGTTAAGCGGTTGCTTTCCCCGCGACCAGGGTTAAGATGCGCCTAGTTCACGTCCGTCGCTGACTCGACAAACTCGTAACCGGAGGGACTCAATCATGAGCTTCAAGATGCAACGCGTCCACGTCTACCACGCCGAGGTGGACGACAAGCCGGGCGGCATCGCGGCGAAGCTGAAGACGCTCGCCGAGGCGGGGGCGCACCTGGAGTACGTGTACAGCCAGCGGTCCGCGTCGAAGGCGGGCATCGGCGAGTTGTACGTCGCCCCGCTCACCGGGTCGAACGAACTCAAGGCGGCGAAGGCGGCCGGGCTGCACGAGGTTCCCGAGCCGTTCGTCTTCCGCGTCGAGGGCGACGACCGGGCCGGCCTCAGCGGCAAGCTGACGCAGGCGTGGGAGATGGCCGGCATCAACCTGCACGGCCTCGTGATGAGCGTGCTGCAAGGGCGGTTCGTCGGGTACGTGACGTTCGACACGGCCGCGGACGGGAACAAGGCCGCGACGATCCTGGCGGAACTCGGCACCAGCGACGCCCACGCCTCCCCGGTGCGGAAGGCCGCCAACGGCGTGAAGGTCTGAGCCGCAGTCCGAGGTGGCGCTTCTCTCCATCGCCGCCGGCTCGTCCGGCGGTTTCGCATTATCGGCCGAAGAATTTCCGGACGGGCACGGCGAACCCCGGCAACACGTCCGGCAGTGCCAGCTCGTCCCCGTTGTGGAATCGCTGCGGCAGCTCGTCCGCGCGGAACACGGCCGCCGATTCCGTCTGCGGGTCGAGGACGACGACAACCCGCACGCCCGCACGGATGTAGTCCGCCGCCTTTTCCGTCAGGTCCGCGATGCTGTTCGAGGGGGACCGGACTTCGATCACGAGTTCCAGCGGCGGGACGAGGGGGCCGACCGGCGTGGGACGGTCAGCCGGTAACGTTTCGTAGCTAATGAAGCAATGGTCGGCCCCGAGGAACGTGTCCGGGTCCGTCCGGGTGCGGACGAACGTGTCGTGGCTCATCAGCCGGCCGAGGCCGTTGGCCTCGATGAAGTTCCCGAAGATCAGCGTCGCCTTCACGCACACTTGACCGTGCAACGCGCCGGGCATGGGAGACCTCACGAGGCGGCCCCGGACTAACTCCACGCCGGACTCGTCGCCGTGGGCGCGGAGGAACTCGTCGGCCGTCATCAATCGCGTCGCGGCGGTGGTACTCATGTCACCCCTCGTCAGACCCGCATGGTAAACTGTCGCCGTCCCGCCAACCAGCCGAACTTCGCCGGGGGCCGTCCGATGTCCAAGAAATCCGACGCCATTGCCTTCAACGAGCGGGGCAACGTCTGCCGCGAGGCCGGGAACTGGCAGGCGGCCGTCGAGCTGTACGAGCAGGCCGCCGCCCTCGCGCCGAAGTGGGGTTCGCCGTCGTACAACCTCGGCCTCGTCTACAAGTACCAGAACCGCTGGGAGGAATCCCGCGACTGGAACCGGAAGGCCGTGACGCTGAACCCGAAAGACGAGGCCGCGTGGTGGAACCTCGGCATCGCCGCGACCGCCCTCGGCGACTGGCCGACGGCGCGGGCCGCGTGGAAGGGGTTCGGCATCGAACTGCCGGCCGGCGACGGGCCGCTCGACTTCCCGTGTGGCTTCGGCCCCGTCCGGCTGAACCCGGACGGCGACAACGTCGAAGTCGTGTGGGCCGACCGCCTGTGCCCGGCCCGGATGGAGATTCGCAACATCCCGTTCCCGGAGTCGTACCACGCCTGGCAGGACGTGGTGCTGAACGACGGCGCGCCGGTCGGCTATCGCCAGTACAAGGGGGAGGAAGTCCCCGTGTTCAACGCCCTCGACCTGCTCAAACCCAGCGTGTACGGCACGTACCGGGTCGAAATCGAGATGGACTATTCGGACGAGCTGATGATCGAGCTGACCGACCTGGCGGTGGCACGCGACGGGTACGCCGAGAACTGGACGCACTCCGTCCGGATGCTGTGCAAGGCGTGCAGCGAGGGGCGGCCGCACGTGGCCCACGACCACGACGCGGCCCCGCCGGCGGGCGTGCAACGGGTCGCCATCGCCGCGAAGGGGCAGACAGCCGCGAACGCCATCCGCAAGGCGTGGAAGGCGCACCCGGCGAAGCCGAAGGTCGGCGAGGTGGTCGAGTGCTTGAAGCCGCGCGGATAATGACCCCGGCCGAAGAGACTCGGCCGGGGAACGGGGTACGGGTCAGTTCTCGCTGACGACTTCCCCTTGCGACTTGCTGACCATCTGCGAGAACGTCCGAACGGTTAGCGTGTCGCGGAGGAACCGGACGCTGCCGTCGCCGAACAGGCACATGTTCCCGCCGGTGTGGAAGCTGTACGCCTCGTTGTTGTTGTTGCAGTTCGTCCAGCACGGCCCGCCGGTCGTCAGCCCGTCGGTCGTGAACCCGTCCACCCAGTACTCGTTGTCCGGGTCGGACCACCCGGACCCGCTCGTGTACACGCCGGCCTGGGCCGCGTTCCGCACGTACCGGACCGGCCGGGCCGCGTCCTCGTTCACCAGCACGGTGTTCGACAGCCCGTCCGTGATGCCGGTCATCTTGACGAACGACTTCTGGTTGAAGAACGCCGGCGAGCAGCCGGTGGAGAACGACGAGATCGCGCCGATCGGCAGCAGCGCGCCGCTGTACTGGAGGGCGTCGGTCGAGCCGGCCGTGGCGGCGACGCCGGGGATCGGGTCGACGAGGTTGTTCGGCGGGGCGAACACGCCGGTGAACAGCCGGCGGTTGACGCCGTTGACCACCGCGTAGTCCGTGACCGCCACCCGGCGGGTCGGCGTCGTGAAGTTGCCCGGATCGAACTTGTCCGCCAGCGGGCTGGACGGGCAGATGAACGTCTTGATGACGTTCGCCGTGGCCGGCTGCTGCGCCGCGTCGGACCAGGTGACGTTCAGGTTGTACAGGCGGAACACGTTCTCCTGTTCCATGTACGGCAGGATGAACGTGAAGAACCCGTGCGACACGTTCGGCGTCGTCACCCCGACCTCCGGGGCCAGCACGCCGCACTGCGTGTCCACCCGCGCCGGCGGGAAGAACTGGTAGGCGCTCTCGTAGTTGTGGGCGGCGAGGCCGACCTGCTTCAGGTTGTTCGAGCAGGTCATCCGGGCCGCGGCCTCCCGGACCTTCTGAACGGCGGGCAGGAGCAGGCCGATCAAGATCGCGATGATCGCGATCACCACCAGCAGCTCGATGAGGGTAAATCCCGAACGACGGGAACGCATGACGACACTCCACGGATGAAGGAACGGAACGAAAAGAGAGGACGACGTAGGGGGCTACTTGCCCGAAGTCAGCTCGAACGGCTTCAACTCGGTCCCGCCGGCCGGGACGGTGACTTCCAGCCCGGACTTCTGGGCGGTGTTGTACTTCGCCGGGATCGACGGCGCGCCCTTCTTCTTCCGCACGGCCTGGTCGCTGCCGTCGTCCTCGGCCGGGGCGTTCGGGGAGTCGATGCCCACCCAGTAGTCCCCGGCCGGCGCGCCGTCCCCGGTGGCGTAGGTCGAGAGGACGAAGTTCCCGTCCCCGTCCGTCGTCGCCTGCGGCCGCTCGTTCATCACGAACTTGCTCGCGTCCTTCGGGATGAGCGCGACGAACGCCCCCTTGAACGGCTTCCCGTCGAGCAGCACGCGGCCCTTCACGGCATGGGTCTTCTGAACGCGGGCGTCGCCGCCGCAGCCGGCGAGGCAAACGACGACCAACCCGACCAGCACGCGGCCGACGGAGCGGGGCATGGAACACCTTGCGAGTCGAATAAAAGAGTGACGACTTATCAATTAGCTCGACAGATGTGCCTGACGCGAACGGTCGATGAATCTTCCGTGAAGCTCGCCCGCGGAGGGGAATGGGCCGGGGTCAGCCCCGACGCTTGAGCAGAACGCTCGCCCACTTCGCCGCGGCCATCAGCAACAGCGCCCCGACGGAGCAGACCACGAAGACCGTCAGTCCCAGGTTCAGGTAGCCGGCCACCTCCCGGCCGCCGCGGATCATCGCCGGGAACCGCTGCGTCACCATGATCCCGGCGGCGGACAGCGTCGTCGTGCAGACCCACAGCATCGGGAGTACGGTGATGAACGCATACCGGCCGCGGCCGCTGTTCACCAGCCACGTCGTCACGAGCGCCAGGGCCAGGGCCGCGAGCAGCTGGTTCGCGATGCCGAACATCGGCCAGATGGTCTCGATGCTGCCGAACCAGATGAGCCACCCCCACCCGCCGGTGATGACGGCGCTCGCGAGGATCGACCCCGGCAGCCAGTCCGGCCGGGCGAACCGCGGCTCGACGCGGCCGAGCGTCTCCTGCAACAGGAACCGCCCGATCCGCGTCCCGGCGTCGATCGTCGTCAGGATGAACAGCGCCTCGAACATGATCGCGAAGTGGTACCAGTACTTCAGCACCGAGTCGCCCGCGACGCCGAGCCACCGGAAGGCGTCCTCGAAGATGACGGACATGCCGACGGCCAGCGTCACCGCCCCGCCGGTCCGCCCCCGCAATGACTCGCCGCCGACCTTCTGCTCGACCGTGCCGAGGTCCAGGTGCTGCAGGTTCCCGCCGACCGCGAGCATCTTGTCCCGGCCGTACTTCTCTTGAATCTCCGCGACCTGCTTCTGGTACTCCTGCGTCCGGTCGATGGCGATGTTGATGTCGTAGTACAGGTCGTTCGGCAGGCTCGCGGCCGCGATCAGCGCGACGACGCCGACCAACCCTTCGATGAGCATCGCCCCGTAGCCGATGGTGCGGACGTGCGACTCCTTCTCGACCATCTTCGGCGTCGTGCCGGACGACACGAGGGCGTGGAACCCGCTAACCGCCCCGCACATGACGCAGATGAACACGAACGGGAAGATGCTGCCGGGGAAGGTCGGCCCGCCGTTCAGGAACACCTCGTTGAGCATCGGGGCGCGCAGCGGCGGGTTCGCGATCACGACGCTAACGACGAGCAGGATCACCGTGCCGATCTTCAGGAAGCTGCTCAGGTAGTCCCGCGGGCCGAGCAAGAGCCACACCGGGAGGACCGCGGCGACGAACCCGTAGACGACGAGCGCGAGGATGGTCGAGTCCCGCGACAGCGAGAAGACCGGTTCGATCGCGGAGCCGGGAACCCACCCGCCGGCGACGACGGCGAACAGCGTCAGCCCGCCGCCGATGAGCGACGCCTCGACGACGCGGCCCTTGCGGACGCGGTACATCCAGAGGCCGGTGAACAGCGCGATCGGGATCGTGCAGGCGATGGTGAACGTGCCCCACGACGAGCCGGGGATGACCTGCGTGCAACCGGCGGGCAAGGTCCAAACCGTCTCCTCGACGTACTCGTAGCTTGAAAATTCCAAATCGTTCGCGAGAGGACCGCCTCCCTCAGCCCAGTTTGCTTTCTCGGGGTGAAGGGGCTTGTGTGCCAAACGCATTCCGGGAACGCGAATGTGCATTTGCTCCGATCTTGGGCTGATTGGTTCCCCCGGAGAGTAACGAACGGCAGAACCTGCCGGGAAACTGAAAACCCAGTTCTTGCCCGGCGTGTCTTGATTCCAACTGCTGGAAACTTTCTGACCCGCCGGCACGATTACTTGCATCCCCGCCGGCAGCTTCACCTCCTCGCCGCCGAGGGCCTTCACCACCACGAACCCCAGCCCGGCGAGCGCGATCACCACGATGAACAGGATCGCCAGCGACGCGATCACGGCGGCCGGCTTGCCCAGCTCGTGGCGGGCGATCTCGGCCAGGCTCTTGCCGTCCCGCCGGACGCTCGCGGCCAGCACGAGCATGTCCTGCACCGCCCCGGCCAGGCAGACGCCGATGACCAGCCACAACAGCCCCGGCATGTACCCGTACTGGATGGCCAGCACCGGCCCGATGAGCGGCCCGGCCCCGCTGATGGCCGCGAAGTGGTGGCCGAACGCCACCCACTTGTTCGTCGGGTGGTAGTTCTGGCCGTCGTTCAGCCGGTGCGCCGGCGTCTCGCGGGAGTCATCCAGGGCCGCGACCTTCGCGGCCAGGAACGCCGAGTAGTACCGGTACGCGACGGCCAGCACGACGAGGACGCCGAGCATGACCGGCATGGCGTGCAGCACCAGCCGGCCGGCGTCGTCGTGGTGGTAGAGGGAGAGCGCGAGCAGCGGCATGGGGGGTCGCCGACGAGGGAGGGATTTCGTCCCTCGTCAAGATACGGGCCGCGGCGGAATGGCAACCGGGCGGCTAGGCGTCCACGGTCACGTTCGTCGAGCTGCCCGTCAGGTAGCCGGAGGCGGCCGCGGCGATCGTGTACGTGCCGTTGTTGACGTTGTCGAACATGATCGTCCAGGTGTCCTGGTCGGTGTCCGTGTATTGCGACGCCGGGGCCGGGCCGCCGGTGGAGGACGTGAGGGTGAAGGTGACGGTCACCCGGACCGTCTCCCCCTCGCCTGGGCCGGGCGTTAGCGACCCGTCCACGGAAAACGAAGAATCCGTGATCCTCTCGTTACTCGGCGGGTAGCCGATGTTGACCTGGGGCATGAGATCTCGCTCGGGGTGGGGGAAGGGAACTCAGTCCGGGAGCGGTTCGAGGGTCACGTTCCGGACCGACACGATCGCATGGTACGCATACACGCCGACCGCGCCGCGGGGCGTCCACGCCGGGGCCGTGAGCGTCTCGCCGGGCCAGTACAACGGCCCTTCGGCCAAGTTGTGGAAGCGGATCGATTCGTTCAGGTCGGCGTCGCTCATCTCGGCGACGAGGGCCAACTCGCCGGCCGGTTGCTTCCAGAAGAAGCGAAGGCCGGACGGGGTCGCGTCGATCACGATCGTCCGCCACTCGAACCGCGGGTTCTTCAACAGCCCGTCCGGGTACGGGGCCTTGATCGACATGTTCGGGGCGACGAGGTCGCCGTTGCGGCGGAACGTCAGGTTGTCGAAAAAGTTGAACCCGTGCCTCGGGGCCAGGTCCGGCCGTTTCCGCTCCAACGGCGTGAGGTGCTCGGAAAACTGGACGCCTTGCCAACGGGTCGCTCCCGCGACGCCGGGCAGGGTCACGGCAGACCCGCCGACGAACAGGCCGACGTGTCCGTAGTGATCCGGCGACCGGTGTTGCCGGAGCTCGGCCGTCAGGCGGAACCGGGTGTGGACCGGGTCGCGGAGGAGGACGAGGTCGCTCTGGTCCTGCGTCTGGAACGTCAGCACGCCGTCGCCGGCGGGTTCCAACGGGACCGGGCCGGACCGCCACTCGTGGAACTTCGGCCGCCCGGTCTCGTCCAGCAGGCTGACCTTCCCCCGCCGGTCGAGTTCGGCCGCCAGTTCCCGCTCCGCGTCGGACGGCCACGCGGCAACGGCCACGGCCGCGACCAGGAACGGGAGCAGGGCGGCCGCCGCGACGGCCGCGCGGTTGCGGCGGAGGAACCGCCCGACCGCCTGCCCGCGGGTCAACGGCCGGGCGGCCGTCGGCTCGCCCGCCTGCCAGTTCCGCAGGTCGGCCGCGAGGGCGGCCGCCGACGGGTACCGCTCGGCCGGGTCGTGGGCCGTACTCTTCCGGATGATCGCGTCGAGGACCGGGCACGGCCCCCGGCGGGTCCGCGGCGGCGTCGCCCGCGGCTTCTTGGGCGGGGCGTGGCCGGTGACCGCGTGGTGCAGGGTGCTGCCCAGGCAGTACACGTCCGCCAGCTTCGTCACCTTCGCCGGGTCGCCCTCCGCCTGTTCCGGCGACATGTAGCTCGGCGTGCCGACGACCATCCCCTTCTCGGTGAGGTCGAGGCCGTCGGCGTGCTTGGCGAGGCCAAAGTCCGCGACCTTCACGGTCCCGTCGCGGTCGATCAGAATGTTGGACGGCTTCAGGTCGCGGTGGACGATCCCCTCTTGGTGCGCCGCGTGGACACTGTCCGCGGCCGCCGCGACGATCCGCGCCGCCTCGGCGGGGTCCAGGTTGCCGGCCCGGATCCGCTCGGCGAGGTTCGCGCCGGGGACGTACTCCATCGTGTAGTACGGGCCGAGGGCGCACTCCCCGACCTCGTAGATCGGCACGATGCCGGCGTGCCGAACCTTCGCCAGCGCTCGGACCTCGTTGGCGAACCGGTCCCGGAGTTGGCCGTCCGGGGAGAGGGTGAGCATCACCTTGAGCGCGACGGGCCGGTCCGTCGGCCGTTGCACGGCCCGGTAGACGACGCCCATCCCGCCGCGGCCGATGAGTTCCAGGTCGGTGTAGTTCGGGATGGTCGGGGTGACGAAGGCGACGTTCCGGTAGGCCACCCCCTGGCAGAGGGTGGACTCGATCCGCGTGTTCGCGAGGTCCGACTCGACCGGGTGGGCGGTCGGGACGGCCGGGGTGTCTTGGGCCTTCGGGGTGTCCGGGGGGATTCGGAGGGCGGACCCGCAGGAGAGGCAAACGCCGCTCGGCGTGTGGTCCAGGACGGGGTGGTGGCACCGCGGACAGGTCAAGGATTCCGCCATGAGAGCCTCAGGGTGGGGCCGGCGACTCCGCTCAACAGTACCGCGAAATACCGGCCCGGTCAATCGGCCGGTGCGAATTGTCGTGCCTTTTTTGGACCGATTCGGTTTCGCCCGGTTTGGTCGTTGAAGGCAGGACGGCCTTCGGCCGGCTCCGTCGGACGGGCCGCCGTCGCTCGACACGGCCGGCGGTGGCCGTGCCGGGCGACGGGGTCAGATGTTCGTCTGCGTCTCGCCGGACGCCCGGTCGCGGGCGCGGTCGTTCACGTCGATCACGAACCAGTCCGTGTCGCCGTCGCCCCACAGGTCGTCCCGTACCCCGGCGTCGTCGGAAATGGTCGTGGCGTTCAGGTACGTCGTGCCGTTCAGCCCGCCGGAGAGCGTGCCCTGGAGCCGGCCGACGCGGGTGGCATAGGACACGGTCGTCCGCGTCCACTCGTCGAGCAGCACGCCGAGCAAGGACAGGCTCGAGTCGTGGGCGGTCGAGCCGCCGATCAGCACGTCGTCGCCGGCGCCGCCGCGGAGCGTGTCCGCCCCGGTCCCGCCGATCAGGATGTCCCGGCCGGAACCGCCGTACAGCAGGTCCGCCCCCGTGCCGCCGAGGACGACCATCGGCCCGGACCCCTTGCGGCCGTCGAGCGTGTCGTTGCCGTCACCGCCGATCAGGAACGTGCGGGCCGCGACGCGGTACGTCGTGCCGCCGATCTTGCTGTCCAGGAGCGTGACCGCGTCGCCCCCGCCGTACCCGTCCGTCACGATCCGGGCCGGGGCGGCGAACGTGCCGACGACGCTGCCGTTGATCGTCACGCGAACGTCGCCGGCCGCGGTGACCGGCTGGAGGGTGATCGTGTCCGCGGCGGCCGTGCCGCCGACGGTGAGCGTGCCGTCGGCGAGCAGGGCGGCGACGACGGAGACGCCGCGGGTGGCGGGGGCGCTCGTCGCCCCGGCCGCGGCGCGGGCCGTCACGCTCACCGTGTAGTTGCCGCTGGCGGCGTAGGCGTGCGCCACCACGACCCCGCCGGCTGGGCCGGTGACCGTCTCCTGCGACCCGTCCCCCCAGGCGATCGTGTACGTGACCGGGGCGGTCGCGGCCGGGCCGGCCGCGGAAACCGTGAACGCCGCCGCCTGCCCGCGGACGGCGGCCGCCGGGCCGGCGACGGCCGCCGTCGGGGTGACGCTCTCGACCGTCACGCTCGCGGTCGTCGTGCCGCTCCCGCCGTCGTCGTCCGTGACGGTCAACGTCACGGCGTAGGTCCCGGCCGGCGTCGGGGTGAACGTGAAGGCCGGCCCGCCCCCGGCGGCGAACGGCGTCCCGTCCCGCGTCACCGACCAGGCGTAGACGAACCCGGCCGCCGTGTCGGACCCGCTCGGGTCGGCGACCGCCGAGGTGAGGTCGATCGCCGTGCCTTCCGCCGCCGTCGCCGGCAGCCCCAGGATCGTCGGCGCGGGGGCCACGTTCGTGACGAAGACGAGGGTGGTGTACGTCGCCGACCCGCCGTCGTTGTCGGTGGCGGTCAGCGTGACGTAGTACGTGTCCTCGTCGTCGTCCGGGGTGAACGTGAACGTCGAGCCGCTGCCCGTCAGGAACGGGTCGCCGTTCTTCGTGGCGGCCCACGTCAGCGTGACCGTGTCCAGGACGCCGGGGTCGGTCGCGACGCCGGTGAGCGTCAGGGCGGTCCCCTCGGCCACGGTCGGCGGGGCGTTCAGGATCGTCGGGGCCGGCCCCTGGTTCGCCACGTCGATGGTGGCCGAGGTCGCGGCCGCCCCGCCGTCGTCGTCGGTCGCCGTCAACGTGACGACGTAGCGGCCGTTGTCGTCGGGCGTGAAGGAGAAGCCGGCCCCGCTGCCGGTCGCGTAGGCGGTCCCGTTCTTGGTGACGGCCCACGTCAGCGCGACCGTGTCCAGGACGCCGGGGTCGGTCGCGGAGCCGGTCAGGTTGATCGCCGTGCCCTCGGCCACGCTCGCCGGGACGCCGGCGACGGTCGGCGTCGGGGCAACGTTCGTGACGGTCAGCGTCGCGGTCGTCGTCCCCGCCCCGCCGTCCGCGTCGGTCGCCGTCAGGCGGACGGCGTAGGTTCCCTCGTCCTGCGGCGTGAAGTCGAACGCGGCCCCGCTCCCGGCCGCGTAGTCGGCCCCGTCCTTCAACACCGTCCAGGCGAACGTGAACCCGGCGGCCGTATCCAGCGGGCCGGGGTCGGTCGCCGTCGCGGTCAGGCTGATCGCCGTCCCCTCCGGGACGCTCGCGGGCAGCCCGGCGAGCGTCGGCGTCGGGGCCACGTTCGTGACGGTCAGCACGCGATCTTGGTAGATGCCCCCGGCGTTCCCGTCGGCGACGTTCGACACGAGCAGGTACGGCCCGTCGTCTTGCGGCGTCCAGCTGAACACCCGCTCGGAGCCGAAGTCGATCAGGACGCCGTTCGAGAGGACCGCCCACCAGTACGTGATGCCGGTCACCGGGTCCGGGTCGTTGACGACCGCCTCGAACGTCATCGGCGTCCCCTCGCCGACCGTCGTGCCGGGGGTGATGGCGAGGAACGGGATGTCGTCGTTGACGATGGTGACCGGCAGGTGCGTCGGCGTGCCCATGATGGCGTTCTGCGTCGTCCGCATCTTGAAGAAGAACTGCTCGTCCGCCTCCAGGTGCAGGTCGCCGAGGATCGGGACGCGGACCACCTTCTGAAGCTCGCCGGGGGCGAACGTGACCGCCCCGGACACGTCGATGTAATCCACGCCCGGCACGGCCCCGCCGTCCTCGGTGACGAACGTCACCGTCACCGGGTCGTAGCTGTAGTTGGACAGCGTGAGGACGACCTCGGCGTCCGTCTGGCCGAAGTTCCCCTCGGCGAGCGGGCCGGGGACGGAAAGGCTGACCACCGGCTTCGGGTCGTCGTCGGTGATGAACCCGCTCACCTGCGGCGTGCCGATCTCGCCGCCGTTCGCCTCCGCGAAGTTCAGGAAGAACCGGCGGGTCGATTCCGGATACGTGTCGGCGACGATCGGCACGGCGACGGTCTTCGTCGTCTCGCCCGGCTGGAAGTACAGGAACGCGCCGGTCTGCTCGTAGTCGCGGGGGTAAATCGCCGTGTCGTTGGTGGTGTAGGCGGTCACCCACACGGGCAGGGCGGACTGGTTGCTGAGGGTGACGGTGAAGACGGCGAGGCTCGTCCCGCTGTTCCCTTCCACCACGGTCACGTCCGACGACGAGATGACCGGGTACGGGTCGTCGTTGACGATCGTGCCGGTCGCGTACCCGTTCGGGTTCGTCAGCGTCGCCCCGTACACCTCGGTGGCGAACAGATCGACGGTCTCGTCGAACTCGAAGACGTTGTCCGTGCGGACGACGACCTCGGCCGTGGTCGTGAGCTGGCCGGGCTGGATCGTCACGTAGGCGTCGAGCGGGTTGTAGTCCACGCCCTCGGTCGCCGTCCCGTAGAACGGGAACGTGTTCACCCGCACCCGCACCGGGATGACCGTCGGCTCGGAGAGGGTGAGCGTGTACGTCAGCCGCGGCAGGGCGGGGGTTGCGGCCTCGGACACGGACGTGTCGCCGACGGTCAGCGCCGGCACGACCGGCGTGGTCGTCCCGAACACGAGGGCCGGGGCCGTCGCCGGGCCGGCCGGCGGGGTGCTGATCGCGCCGAACCCGCCGGCGAACCCGGCGAGCTGCAGGCGGATGCCGAGCCAGGGCGTGCCGTTGCCGACCAGACTGAGGATGAGGTCGCGGTTCAGCAGGACCGACCGGCGGCCGCCGTCCGGGTTGTTGACCGTCCCCTCGCCGACGAAGTTGATCCCGGTCGTGCCGTCGGTCAGGTCGATGACGCCGTTGCCGCCGTAGGCGGAGACGTAGATCGGGAACGCCCCGGCCGTCGGGCTGTGCGGCGAGGTGTACTCGAACAGGACGTACTGCACGTCCGACTCGACGACGGCCGACACGTCGAACTCGAACACCGCCTGCTGGTTGTTCGGGGCGATGTACGAGGTCGTGACGGTCGGGCTGCCGCCGGACGTGAGCGTCTCGTACGTGCCGTCGTTGCCGGCGTCACGGACCGTGCCCCACGCCGCGGCCGGCAGCCGGATCGTGCCGGCCGTCGGGTCGTCGTTCTGGATCGTCGCCTGGCCGATCCGGTCGATAATGTTCGCCCCGCCCTGGACCGGCGCGACGGTGACGGTGAACGTCTCGTCCGCCTCCGTGAACGTGTCGCCGAGGACCGGGACGTTAATCGTGAACGACGTTTCGCCGGCCCGGATGAAGAACGACCCGGCCGCGGCCGTGAAGTCCGCCCCGGCCAGGGCCGTCCCCGCCTGCGTCGAGTAGCTGTACTGGAACGTCCCGGCCAACGGCTCGGACTGCGTCAGCGTGAACGCCGCGTTCCGCGTGCCGTCGTTCCCCTCCACGACCGTCACGTCGCTAATCACCAGCGTCGGCGTCGGGTCGTCGTTGCGGATCGTGCCGACCGGCCGCGGCTCGATGATCGCCACGTCCGCCCCGCCGGTCAGGGCGAGGTTGAACGACTCGTTCCCCTCGAACTGCGTGTCGCCGTACACCAGCACCGTCACCGACTTGACCGTCTCGCCCGGCGCGAACGTCACGCTGCCGGCGGTCGCCTCGTAGTCCACCCCGGCCGTCGCGGTGAACCCGTCGGTGGCGTAGTCCACCGTGATCGGGTTCGGGCTGGGGGCCGTCAGCGTCAGGTTGAACGTCAGCGGCGTCGTCCCGGCGTTCCCCTCGTCCACCGTCGGGTAGAGCGTGCGGAGGGCCGGCTTCGGGTTCGGCACGTCGGTGATGGTGATCGTCCCCGTGACCGGCGGCGTCGTCACGCCCCCGGTCCCGCCGCTGATCCGCAGTTGGATCGTCTCGCCGGAGTCGGCCACCGTGTCGCCGATGGTCTGCACCGCGACCGTCCGTGTGGTCGTCCCGGCCGGGAAGATCAGGAGGCCGCCGTAGACGAACCCGACCGGCACGAAGTCCACGTTCGGGCTGGCCGTGCCGATGCCGTCGAGGGTGTACGACACCGCGACCTGCGCCGCCTGCGGCTGGGACATCGTGATCGTGAAGCTCGTCTCCTGGCCCTCGTCCACCGTCCCGTTGCTGACGGTGAACGTCGTCGCGGGCGGCGGCGGCGGGGGCGGCGGCGGGCTGTTGGGCACGAGGCCGCAGTCGATCGACAGGTTCGTCGTGGTCGGCGACAGCGTGTAGTAGTTCGTCCACGCGGAGGAGCTGTAGAAGTCGTTGTCGAGGTTGTCGTTGCCGACGTTCGCCGGGCTGAGCGCGTACCCGGCGGGGATCGACGCGAGTTGAAGGTAGTAATACTGGCTGGCGGCGAGGCCGCCGACGTTGATCGAATACTGGCCGTTCGCGTCGGTCGTGGCGGTGCCGACGGTGGCACCGGTCGGCCCGATGAGTCGGATGCCGACGCCGGCGACGCCGGTTTCGCCCGCGTCCTGGAGGCCGTTGGCGTTCGCGTCCTTGAACACGAAGTCGCCCCAGACCGCGCCGCCCGGCGGCGGGGGCGGCGGCGGGCTGTCCGGCACGAGGCCGCAGTCCACGTTCAAGTTGCTGACCGCCGGGTCCACGGTGATGTAGTCCGTCCACGCGGACGTGCTGTAGAAGTCGTTGTCGATGGCGTCCGCCCCGGCGTTCACCGGGCTGAGCGTGAACCCGGCAGGGATCGAGAGCAGTTGCAGCCAGTACCCGGACCCGGCGGCGAGGCCGGCGGTCTCGAACCCGAACTTGCCGTTGGCGTCGGTCGTGGTCCGGGTGACCTCCGCGCCGTTGTTGATGAGCCGGACGACGACGCCGCTCACACCGCCCTCGCCGGCGTCCTGCAGGCCGTCGCCGTCCGCGTCGCGGAAGACGAAGTCGCCGAGGGTGGCGGGCGTCACCCGGTCTTCCAGCTCCAGGTACGAGAGGCGGGCAACCGGACGGTCGAACTTGGGGACGGGTTTCCGTCGGCGGGAGCGGTCGGGCATGGGAGGGTCTTTCCGGGCGTGGGCGGGAATGATTGCAAGTGGGGATGAGTGGCGAAAAAGTACCAAAAACTAGACGGCTGTACAATGCAAAAATGTGAGAAGAATTGTTGAACGGAGGCCGGCCGTTTCGGCCGCGTCGGTTGCGGCCTGAATCGCGGCCGGATTCGTGCTGCGGTCCGAAGTCACTTCCCGTTTTTCGCCCCCACCTTACCCCCGCGCTCGAGCCAACCCCACCGGAACAGGTTCCGGGCGTCCGCGTAACGGCCGTCGGTCGCGGTCGCGCCGAGGACGACGACGATCAACCGGTCGTCGCCCCGCTTGGCACTCGCCACGAGGCAGTTGCCGGCGGGCGTCGTCGTGCCGGTCTTGATCCCCTCGTACCCCTCGATGTCGAGCAGCTTGTTCGTGTTCGCCCACGTCACCGCCCGCTTCCCGCCGCCGGGTTCGACGACCTCGCAGGAATGCCGCCGCGTACCCACGTAAGCCCGGAACCGGTCGTCGGCCATCGCCTCCCGCGCGAGGGCCGCGAGGTCGCGGGCGCTCGACACGTTCTCCCGGCTCAGGCCGTTCGGGTCCTTGTATGCCATCTCCTTGAGGCCGAGGACCTTCGCCCGGCGGTTCATCTCGGCGACGAACCGGGCGAGGCCGTCGCCGTCGTCGGCCGTGCCGAACCGCGGGCCGAAGTGTTCCGCCAGCGCGACGGCCGCGTCGTTGCCGGACGGCAGCAGGAGGCCGTAGAGGAGATCCCGCACCGCCAGCTTCTCGCCCGCTTCGAGCTTCGCCGAACTGCCGCCGGTCTTGGCGGCGCGGTCCGAGAACGTGACCGTCTCGTCGAGGACTTTCGCGTCGGCGGCCGCGAGCCGGAGGACGACCCACGCGGTCATGACCTTGGACGTGCTGGCCATCGGCCGGGCCTCGGCTTCGTTCCCGCCGCCGAGGGCCGTGCCGGCCTTCGCGTCGATGACGATCCAGCTCTTCGCCGTGACGAACGGCGGGCCGTCGAGCGGGTCGGCCGCGGCCTTCTCGGCTTGTGCGAACGCGGGAATCGGCGTCACGGCGAGGACGGCGGCGACGATTAGCTTCCACGTCATGGGCGACGGCCTTTCGCGAGGGGCGGGGGGTCACTTCAACTTACTGACGGTCTTCAACAACTCGCGGTCCGCGTCCGTCAGGAGCCAGCCGTACTGCCGTTCGAGGTCGGTCAGCAGGGCCTTCCGCCGGCCGCGGTCGGTGTTCGTCAGGAACGTGTAGCAGCCGGTCAATTCGTGGACGAGTGCCTTCACCGCGAACGTGTCGTCGATCCGCAGCGGCCGCTCCGCCGGCGTCTTCCGGGCGAGCGCGTCGAACGCCTTGCGGAAGTGCCCGGCCGCGACCGCCGCCTTGTTGTTCTTCAGCGCCACCCGGCCGCGGAGGGAGTCCGGCACGAACGCCGTCGTCTGCTCTAGTGCCGGGTCGGCCTTCGCCAGCCGCTCCAGCTTGTCGGCCTCGTCTTCGAGCTGCTTCGTCGCGTCGGCCTTCGCCCGCGGCGTCGCGTTCGGGTCGTCCAGTTGCGCCTCCGCCCGGTGGACGAACAGGATCGACCGCCAGTACTCGCCGCGCGTCCGGTGGCGTTCGACGGAGGCTTTCAGGTCGCGGGCGAGGGCCGGGTTCCGCTGCAGCTCGACGGCCAGGTCGTCGAGCGCCTTCAGGTGGCGGTCGAGCACGCCCTCGGCCTCCAGCCGCTGCGCCTCCGGCAGGTGGCCGGCCCGGACGCCGCGGATGAGACACCGGGCGAGATCGACCGAGCCTTCAAATTCTACGTCCGTCCGCGGGGCGCGGTCGAGCTTCAGCGCCAGGACGGCCTTCTTGAAGTTCTCGGCCGGGGCTTCCTTCAGAACCCACGCCCGCGCCTCCTGAACGCACCCGCGGAGCCGCCGCTCGTCGTACCGCTTGGCGAACAGTTGCTTGTCCGCCGGGACGCCGGGGATCGGGTCGGACGCCTGGGCGTCGGCCTTCGCCACCGCGGCCTCGGCGGCGTCCAGGTACGGCCTCGCGGCCGCCGCGCGGCCGGCCTTCGCGAGGTCGGTCGCCAGCGCGAGGAGGAACCCGGCGCGGGCCGCGTGGAACGCGACCGACTTCCGCGGCCCCATCGCCTTGTCCGCCGCCTCGAACGCCGCGACGGCCTTCGCCCCCCGCGGCTCATTCGCCACGAAGTCCGCCTTGCGGGCCGCCTTCGGCGCGGCGAACGGCGGCAGCGCGTCGAACTCCGCCGCGACCTGGTACGCCGTTATCGTGTGCGCGACCCGGTTGGCCGGGTCGAGCCGCAGGGCGGCGGCCGCGTCCTGGGAAATCTGCTGCCACGCCTTGACCCGGTCGTCCTCCGGCGCGGCGACGAGGTTTCCGACCGGCTTCCCGGACCCGTCGGAGTAGGCGTTGAACCCCTGGATCGCGACGTAGGCCCGGAAGGCGTGGGCGTCGGCCTTGTCCGGGTGTTGGCCGGCCATCTGGTTGATGAGGAACGTCAGCTCGGCGGCGAGGGCCGTCTGCCGGTCCGCGGCTAGCGCGTCCAGGGCGACCTGCGACCGGACCCGCGCCACCCGCAGGGCCAGGGCGTCCCCGCTGCCCATCGGGGCGCGGGGCAGGGCGTCCTCGACGACGGCGTCGATCTTCGGTAGGAGCTTCCGCTCCAGGGCGTGAACGTCCCGCTGCTTCTCGTACCCCGTGAAGCTCTTCTCGACGATGCGGAAGCCGACGCGGGCGAACGCCGCGGCCGCGGTCGCCCGGTCCTCGTCCGGCAGCTCGCTGTCCTGCGCCTGGAGGCGGAGGAACGCGGCGGCCAGCGGCAGGTCCTCGTCCAGCACCTTCGCCGGGTCGAGCGTCCGCATGCCGGTCACGGCCCGGACCGTCGGCCGGTCGCCGCACGCGGCCGCGAGCAGCGCGAGCGGGATGGCCCACTCCTTGTGGTCCTTGCCGTTCAGCTCGTCGGCCTTCTTCAGCCAGCCGAGGGCCTTCACGTCCTTCGGGTACGGGTTGGACTTCTCGCCGAGCAGGTCCTCGCTCGTCTTGTCCTGCAACTTCATTTGAAGGACCGGCGCGGCCAGGGCCGTCGCGGCGCGAGCCTGTCGGGCGGGCGTCGTCAGAATCTTCGGCGGCTTCTGGTACAGCTCGAACAGCTTCTCGGCGGACGCCTCGCCCTTCTCCGAGACGGCGCGGAGGAAGGAGACGAACGCTTTCTTGTCCGCGGCCGTTGACTCGGTGGCCGGGAACTTCTCGGCCTCGTCGAGCAACCGGTTGGCCGCCGGGGCGTCCGGCCGCGCCGTCGTCTGCTCGGCGGCCGCGAGCCGCACCCACCCCTGCGCGTCGTCCTCGCCGCACGCCTGCCGGAGGAGTTCTAGGTTCGGCTCGTTCGCGGTCAGGGCGTCGCGGACGTGGACGGCCAGCGCCTCCTGGAACAGGTCCTGGAGTTGCTGCTTCTCAGCGGCGGGGATGGTCGTCCATGCCTTCGTCCGGTCGCGGAGAGAGCGGAGGTCGGCGACGGGCGTGGCGTGCTTCGTGCCGAGCCGCATCAGCTCGACTGCGAACGGGCCGGGGAGCGGCACGTCGGCCTCGGTCTTGAACAGGGCCGCGTAGGCCGTCAGGTTCGGCTTCTCGCCGGACCGGGCGGCGGCCCACACGTCGGCGGCGGCGAGGAAGGTCCGCACCTTCGCCGGCAACTCGGTCCGGCCGAACCGTTCGCCGAGGGCGTCGGCCGCCGCCCGCAGCTCGCCGACGCGCTTCTTCGCGGCCTCGACGTTCTCGGCCGTGGCCGCGACCCCGACCTTCTGCATCGCGGACGTTGCGGCCGCGTACTCGTTCGCCTCTAGCTTCGGGACGTGCCAGCCGACGACCTCGGAACGGCTGCCGGCGTCCGGGACGCGGTCGGCGAACTTCCTGTCCGCGGTCAGCACGTCCGTGACGAACGCCCGCCGGTCCGGGGCCGCCTTACCGATCTCGATTAGCTTCCGCGCGAGCTTCTGTTGCTGTTCCGGGGCGAGTTGCTTCTTCGACAGTTCGTTGACCGTCTCCTGAAAGCGGTCGGCCGGGACGGTGTCGAGAATCTTAAAGTCGTCGTCCACCGGTGGCGGTGGCGGCGGTGGCACGGTGGTCTTGGTCTCGTCGATCTTCTTCTCGGGCGGGCGGTCGCTGAAGGGTTTGAAGACCGCCAGCGCGCCGAACGTGACGCCGCCGGCGAGCAGCCCGCCGATGAGCACCTTCGCCGGCAGCCCGAGGCCGGCCTTCCGCGGCGGCGCGGGAGGCTTCACCGGCAGGGGCGGCGAGGTCGGCCGCGGGTCGGCGGGCGGCGAGATGTTCGGCTTCGACCGCCACTTCGGCGACGGCAGCGTCGATTCCTCCTCCTCGACGACCGGGAACGACTTCGTCTTGTGGTGGCTCGGCGTGACCGGCGGACTCGGCCGCGGCGGGGGCGTCACCGCGACCGGCACGGTCGGCGGCGGCGACGGCTTCGGCGGTTGCTCGCCCCGCAGGATCGCCTGGAGTTCGTCGCCGAGGGCGACGGTCCCGAGCAGCGGCCCGGCCGGGTCGTCGGCCTCGCGGTTGAGCTTCGGCCGGTCCACCTTCGCCGGCTTCTCGTCGGCCACGGGAAGCGACACGTCCGGGCCGGTGAGCGTCTTGTTGTACGGCCCCACGTCGATGCCGGACGCCGGCGTCTGCGTCTTGCCCTCGGCCACCGGCGTCTCGCGGGGGTCGGTCCCGACGTTCGGGATGTGCGTCTCGAACAGCGCGTCGTCCGGCGGAACGTCGAGGATGATCGCGGCCGAACTCACTTCCAACCCGACGGCGGGCGGTTGCGTCCCGGCGAGCGGGGCCGGCTTCTCCGGAACCCGCCGCGGCGGTTGATGCGGAATCGCCACGGACCCGGACTTGCTCGGCACGACGCCGGCCGGCGACACCGGGTCGAGGCCGGCCGCCGCCCGCTCCAGTTGCTTCACCATCTCCCGGCACGACGGGTAGCGGGACTTCGGTTGCGGCGACGTGGCCCACTTCAGCACCTGCGTCTCGCCGGGCGAGAGGGCCGGGTGGGCGAAGTCGAGCGACCCCTCGGCGTGCGCGAGCATGAGGCCGAGTTGGCCGATGGCCCGGTCGAACGGCAGCCCGCCGGTCCGCAGCTCGAAGTAGCTGATGGCCAGCGCGTACTGGTCCGTGCCCGGCATCGGCTTGTTGCCGGTCAGCTCCGGGGCGCTGTACGCGAGCGAGAACGCGGCCTTCGTCTGCCGGGCGTCCGGGGTGACGAGCACGGCGACGCCGCAGTCCGCGAGTTGCACCTCGCCGGACACGAGCATCATGTTGTCCGGCTTGATGTCGCAGTGGATGATCGGCCCGTCGCCCGCGCCGATCCCGTGGTCGGCCTTGTTCAGGAAGTCGATCCCCTTCGCCGCCCCCTGGACGTAGCCGAGGACTTCCTCCAGCGGCAGGCCCCGCAACTCGGCCGGCGGCGTGTCCGGCGGGTTAACCTCCTTCAGCCGGGATGACAGGTTCTGCTCGCCGAGGCCCATCGCGATGACGAGTTCGCTGAGTTGATCCTTCTCTTGAACCTCCTGCGCCTTGTGAAGTGGGAGTTCGTGGCCGTCCTTGTCCTTCAGCCGGGCGGTGTAGATCGGGATGAGGTTCGGGTGGCGGAGGTTGCGGACGAGGTTGAGGCCCTTCAGCTCCTTGCGGGCGCTCGGGCTGCGGGACAGGTCGATCATCTTGATGGCGACGAAGATGCCGGACTCGGTGTCCACCGCCTTCCAGACGACGCCGAAGTTCCCCTGCCCGAGGAACTCCACGAGTTGATACCCGGCGATCGGTTGGTCGCCCACGTCGAGCTTGCGCCGAGCCATGCGAATTCCCGCGGAAGGTGATGAGGGCGGCCCGCTCGGTCCTCGTAGGCGGGTCAAGGCTCTGCGCCGACCCGCCGTCGCGCCCCCCGGCCGGTTCGGCGGTTCTCCGAAGCGGTTGCGGTCCCCGCGGCGGGTCGGCGCAAAGCCTTGACCCGCCCTACGTCAAATCTAGCGACCTTTCGCGGCCGGGACGTAGTAAACGACGTGGACGCAGCACATGGGCAGCGGGTCGTACTCGATGGCGACCTTCTTGATCTCGCCGCTCGTCCGCGTCTCCCCGGACGCGGCGAGAAGCCCCCGCTTGCCGGCCGCGTACTTCGCCTTCTCGACGACCGCGACGGCCAGCGACCCGTTGGCGTCGGAAACGTGCGTCGAGTCCTTCAGCAGCTTCTGCGCGGCCACCAGGCTGCCGGTGTTGCGAATCTTCCACGCCCCGCCGCCGAGGTCGAGGGCCGTCGCCGTAGCCGTGTCGTCGCGGACCTTCTGCGCCTCCGGCTTCACTTCGACCTTCTTCTCGGTTTCTTCGGCCCGCTTGCCGAACACGAGCAGGCTGATCTTGCCGCGGAACATCGGGTTCAACTGGTCGTAGGCCCGCGCCGACTCGTCCTCCGGCAGCACCTCGAACGGGTTGTACTTCCCGTCCGCGTTAATGTAGAAGCCCTCGATCTTGTACGAGTCCTTCGGCCCGAGCACCCACTTCCGCTGCTCGTGGGCGGCCTTGTCCATGAGCGAGTCGTTGCTGATCGCGTTCGTGTTCTTGCCGTTCACGGCGAGGAGCACGCCGTAGCTCTCCGTCGCGCTCGTGTTCGTGAGGACGAAGTGGACCTTCTGCTTGGCCCCCGGCGTCACCGCGATCCGCGGCTCGCCCTTGTCCTGGGCCCACGGCTGCTCCTTGCCGTCGAAGAAGATTTGCAGCCGGACGGGGCTTTGCGTGTCGTCCGGCTGTTGGCCCTGGGCGGCGACCGGTGGGGCGTTCGACTGGTCCCGCTTGGCCGCGTCCTGGGCCGCTTCCTCGTCGTCCGCCTCCATGCCGAGGGACCGCGACTTGGCCGTCAGGTTGAAGCTCTGGCCGAAGCTCGCCAACATGCCGCGGTCGGTCCGGATGCCGCTCCCGCCCGCCTTGTCGTCGAGCGTGTACAGTTCCTTGAGCGCGGCCGGGTCGGCGGTCGTGAACCCGTAGAACCTCACGGTCGTGGTCTGGTAGTCAGGGGCGGTGACGACCTCGCCGGTGACGAACCCGTCCGGGGCGAGCTTCGTCGAATCGTCCCACGCGAGCGGCAGCTTGCCGACCTGCGCGATCTGCTTGCGGCCGGCCTGCGTCCGCCAGGTGATCGGCGTCTTTGTGCGTTCGGCCGTCTCCGCCAGCACGAGCCCGGCGTCGGACAAAATCATCCGCGGCTTCTTCGGGTCGTTCGTGAGGATGAGCAGGTTTTCGAGCCGCGTCGCCATCCGCGCGTTGACGGTCCCGGCGGTGAACGAGCCGTCCCCGGCCCCGGCCTTGAACTCGAACTTCAGGACGGCGACGTTCCTTACGCCGAGCTTGCCGACGGCGGCCGCGATCTGGTCCGCCTGCGCGACCATGTTCTTGTCGATCTGGTCCGCGCGAACGCCGCCGACGGCCAGCCCCGCGACGACGACAACCGTGAGCAACCGAGTCACAACGCACCTCGTTCCGTCAATGTGTAGGGTGGGCCGAGTCTTCGAGGCCCACCGCGTCGGCGTTCGCCCCACCGGTGGGCCTCGAAGACTCGGCCCACCCTACTTCACCCGCGTCACTGGCAGGCCCCACAGCGGGTTCGGCGACATCTGCACCGTCTGCGGCGGCTTCTCGTACTGCCGTACCAGCTCCCGGACGCGGCCGCGGGTGAACAGGAACACCTCGCCGACGGTCAGGATGCCGTCGCCGTCCGTGTCCGCGTCGGCCCGGCGGAAGTTCAGGCTCTCGCCCAGGCCGGTGCTGAAGAACCCGCGGGTCGTGAGCTTCCCGCCGACCTCGACCGGGGCCTCCCACGCGAACTGGTCCGGGGCCGCGGCCGTCAGCACGACCGGCCCCTTGCCGTCCGGCCGCAGGTCCCGCGCGCCATCCCCCAATCGCGACTCGTCGGCCGCCCCCGAATGGCACGCATCGAGGAAGATCAACTTGCGCCCCTTCGCCGCCTTCAACTTGTCGAAGATCGCCTTTCCCGACACCTCGGCCGTCGCGTTCTTCTCCGGATTGTATCCGACGAAGTACCACGTCCCCGGCTCGACGACGCCGTTCCGCACCTTCCCGTGCCCGTGCCCGGCGAGGAAGATCATCGTCCAGTCCTCCGACCCGGCCTCGGCCGTCAGCTTGTCGATGGCCGCGAAGATCGCCTCCGGCGTGGCCTTCTCGTTGAGCAGCGGTTCCTCGAACGTGACCTTGTCGAAGAACCGGGCGTCGGCGAGCGACTTGAACGCCGCGTGCACGGCCGTCGCGTCGGCGACGCTCGCCTCCAGCTTCTTCCACTTCCCGCCGGGGTAGGCGTCGATGCCGACGACCAGCCCGCGGAGGTTGCGGGCACGCTTCACGACGATCTTCGTCTCGAAGTCCAGCGCCCGCTCCGTCCGCACCCCCTGGGCGTAGGCGACGACGACGAGCCGGTTCGTCCCGTTCCGCAACAGCGTGGCCGGGATCGTCAGCTTCTTCTGCTCGAATACCTCTTCGGGCCGGGTCGGGACTTCCTCCCAGAAGAGGTGGTCGAGGTTGTCCGTGTCGCCGAGCCAGAGTTCGACCCGCTCCAGCGGGATGGATTGGTCCGGGGCGGCGTACTTCCGCCGCGGCGTGACGGTGAAGTCCACGGCGACCGACCCGTCCGCGGCCGGGGCCGAGAGCTTGGCCGCGATGGTGGGCGGCAGCACGTCCGGGGAGAACGGCTCGCCGGGGGTGCGGGCGAACCGTTCGAGCAACTGCCGCACGCGGTCCGGCTGGTGGAACAGTTTCCGGTACTGCTCGGCCGGGAAGAACCGCGGCGAGTCGGCGGCCGTCTTTCCGCCGACCAGCCAGCCGACGTAGGCGTCGCCGTTCGTGCTGCAATCGTAATAGAAGTCCTGGTAGCGGTAGAGGACCCACTCGTCGTCGCGGGTCGGGAAGAACCGCCACTGCGGCCGTTGGAACAGGAGCGTCTTCGCCCGTACCGGCTCGGTCGCGCCAGGCCGCTTGCCGACGAACGCGAGTTCGTGCCCCGGAACCGGGCTGCCGAGGCGTTCGAGCCACTCCGTCGATTTCACGACCTCCGCCCCGTCCACGATCAGCCGGTCGATCCGGTCCCGCGGCAGTAACCCTGCCTCCCACGCCGGGCCGCCGGGGTCGATCTCCTTCACGACGAGCTTGTTCTCCTCGACGCCGAACGCCGCCCCGAGTTCCCCGTGGTGCTTCCAGTCGTCCGTGCTCCAGACGGCGAGCGTGTGGTCCCGCGAGGCGGTGAACAGGAGCTTGCCGTCGGCCGCGGGGACGATGGACGTGACGTACCCGGCGTGCCCGGACGCGCAGCGGACGCGGCGGGGCTTCTCGCCCGGCCCGGCCTCGAACACGCTGAACCCCCAGTAGTGTCCGACGGCCAGCCGCACCCGGTCCGTGTCCGGCCTCGCGGGCAGGAACGTGTAGCAGATCGGCCGCTCGTCCCGCAGCGGGTCGAGGACGATGGGGTAGCGGAACGTGCCGTCGGCCGACACGAGCGTCCACTTCGACTCGTCCTTCGCGTCGAACTCGATCTTCCAACCGTTGACGGTGTTGAGCGCGGCCCCGGCCGGCGGCTCGTCGCGCTTCCACTGGCGGGCCTTCAGGTCGAAGACGCGCCACGGGCCGTCGCCGCGGGCGTTCGGGTGCTTCGGGTCGAGCGCCGGCCGGTCGCGGAAGCCGACGGCGAACCCGTCCGGCGCGACGCGGAGTTCCCACAGGCTCGACCCGACGCCGGACTGAATGCCGGTCTGCTTGAGGGACGTTCCTTCGATGGCCCACAGGCTCGTCTCGTGGTCCGGCCCCGCGGCGACGGCGAGCCGCGTGCCGGTCCCGTCGAACGCCAACGCCTCCGGCGCGAAGCCCAGGGGTTTGTCGGAGGTCGCGATCTTGCGGGGTCGCGAACCGCTGATGTCGAAAACCTCGACGGACCCATCTGCCCACTGGAAGAACGTGCGGCCTTCCTGGGCGGCGTCCTTCAGCCCGACGGCGACCCGCTGCCCGTCGGCGTCGATGGCCACGCGGTTGACCACTTTCTCGCGGTTGTACTTCAAGTGTCCTCGAAGCCGGCCGCGGTCGTCGCGGACTTCCAGAGCGGAAAACTCACCCGCCTGTCGCAGCGGCGACGCCACGAACGTACCCGCCGCGGCGGCGGCCCGGACCTGATACAGCGGCCCGTTCTCGAACGCCCACGTCGGCTGCGGGTCGGCGGTGGCATCGGCGGCAACGTCGAACACCCCGCCGTCGGCGCGGACGAACCGGACGCGGTCGCCGGCGAACCCGACCCACAGCACGCGGGTTCCTTCCTTTGCCTTGTCTGCCTTCGGCCGTGCGACTTGTTGCATCGCGTTCGTCGTCAGCGTCCAGACCCAGACGGAGCCGTCGTCGTGCCCGACGGCCAGCCGGTTGCCGGAAGTGTCGAATGCGAGCGCCCAGACGGCCTCGCCGGCGGCGTAGTCCTTGTGCGTGCCGGACGACAGGCCGTGAACGATCTCGCCGGTACGGTCGCCGGCCAGGGCGAGGACCGACACGTCCGAGGTGAACCGCCCGTACCCGGCGACGGCGGCGAACCTCCCGCCGGGCGACAGGGCGAGGGCGTAGATCGCGCCGCGGGTCTCGCGGAACGTGTTCCACAGGTACGGTTCGAGGTAGCGGAGGCGGCCGTTGGTCACGGCCCAGCGGTGGAGGACCTTGTCGTCGCCGACGCCGAGTAGTTCGCCGGCCGGGGTGAACGCGAGGGCGTCGCACGCGCCGCTGCGGCCGAGCGACCGGACGGCCATCGCCGGGTCGAGTTCCCGCAGCCGGGCGGTTTGCGCCGCGGCGCGGGGAGCGTCTCCGACGGCGACGAGGGCCACGACGAACAGAAACGACCTCACGCCGTCACCCCGCGTTCCGATGAGAAGGCTGCGGACCGAGACACCATGCCATCATCCCGCACGAACCGGCCGAACACAAGGCGACGCCCGCACTGAGAGTACGGCCTGGACCGCGGCCCGGTTTCCGATTCGCTAGCCGCCGGAGATGAACGGCGAGACGAACAAGGGCCGGCGGCCGCTGCTCGTCGTGGCCAGGTGGCTGAGCCGCGGGCCGCCCTGGGCGGTCTGCACGGCGGGTCCATGAGTTCGGAATCCGTTCGGGACGGGTCGTCGTACTCAGTTAGGTCGGATTGATCGACTTGGGCATTCTTTCCGGGCGCTCGGCGAAGTTATTCCGACTGTACCACCTGAAAGGGCTTGTACCAGGCCCGGGTTTGCTCCATACATTACGATGCCCGTAATCCGTCCGCAACGGCCACGACGACGCGGTCGGCCGTCGAATCTCACCCTCGTTCGTCCACATCGCGCGGAGTCCCTCCCATGGCCCCTACCTGGTTGAAGGCCCGGTTCCCCCGGACGACCGCTCGCAAACCCGCCGCCCGCCCCGGCCTCCGGCCGACCCTTCTACAGTTGGAAGACCGGGTGACGCCCGCGGCGATCAGCATCGGGGACGCAGTCGCCATCGAAGGGAACACGCTGACGTTCACCGTCACGTCCGACGTGCCCGCCAGTCCCGGCGACATCACGTTCGACTTCGCCACCGCCGACGGGACGGCGACGGCGGGTACGGACTACGTCGCCCTCGTCGGGACCGGGACGATCACGGCCGGGAACACGAGCACGACCATCAGCGTGACGGTCAACGGCGACACGACCGTCGAGCTAGACGAGACGTTTACCGTCACGTTGAGCAACCCGTCGATCAACGACACCATCGCGGACGGCACGGCGACCGGGACGATCCTGAACGACGACTCGGCGACGGTGACGATTGCCCCGGCGGCGGCGGTCGAGGGGGCGGGGGTGGTGTTTACCGCAACCCTGTCGAACGCGGTGGACACGGCCGTGACGGTGACGCTGACGCCTAGCAAGCAGGCGGGGGACACGGCAACCGAGACCACGGACTTCGCGACCGCGCCGCAGGTCATCACGATCCCGGCCGGGTCGTTGAACGCCAGCGCGACGGTTGGCACGGTCGCGGACGCCGTGGTCGAACCGAACGAGACGTTTACCGCCACGTTAGGCGGGTTGAACGCAAACGGCCGGGCCGTGACCATCGCCAAAGGGACGGTCATCGGCACGATCGTCAACGACGACGCGACGGCGCTCACGGTCCAAGACGTGGTGCAGGCCGAGGACGGCGGGCCGGTCACATTCACCGTCACGCTGTCCAACCCGGTCCAGGGCGGGTTCACGGTCGATTACCAGACGACGAGCGGGACGGCGGCCGCGGGCAGCGACTTCGTAGGCACGAGTGGGACGTTGACGTTCGCCGGCACGGCCGGGGAGACGAAGACGTTCGCGGTGACGATCATCGCGGACAACACGGTCGAGCTGGACGAGGCGTTCACCGTCAGCTTGTTCAACGTCGTCCCGGCCGCGGGCACGGACCCGGCGGGCATCGACACGACGGACACGGCCACCGGCACCATCACGAACGACGACGGGGCCGAGTTCAAGATCACGAGGACCGCCTCCGCCGTCGAGGGCGGGCCGGTCACGTTCACCGTCACGCTGTCGAACCCGGTGGACGCGGACACGTCCGTGACGGTCACGACGGCCGACGGCACCGCCGTGGCAGGCAACGATTACACGGCCCTCGCCGGGCAAGTCGTGAGCTTCCCGGCGGGGACGACGAGCAAGACGGTCACGGTCCTTACCGCCGCCGACGCCGCGGTCGAGGCGGACGAGACGTTCACCGTCACCCTCGGCGGGCTGGTGGACGGCGGGCAGCCGGTCTTCATCTCCGCGACGGACAACGTCGGCACCGGCACCATTCTCGACGACGACGCGACGACGCTCACGATCCAGGACGTGACGCAGGCCGAGGCGGGTGGCCCGATGACGTTCACCGTCACGCTGTCCAACCCGGTCCAGGGCGGGTTCACGGTCGATTACAAAACGGCCGACGGCACCGCCCTCGTCGCGGACGGGGACTACACCGCCACGACCGGCACGCTGACGTTCGCGGGCACGGCCGGGGAGGCGAAGACGTTCCAGGTCGTCGTGCTGAACGAGAACCTCGTCGAGCCGAACGACGAGTTTTTCACCGTCAGCCTGGCGAACGTCGTCCTCCTCGGGTCGTTCAGGTCGCCGACTCAGATCGACGCGACGGACACGGCGAAGGGGGTCATCACCAACGACGACACGGCCACGATCACGCTCGCCGGTGCGACGAGCGCCGAGGGGACGAACCTGATCTACACGGTGACGCTGTCGAACCCGGTGTCGAAGGACGTGTCGGTCGATTTCTCGACGCTCGCCGGGGTCGGCGTACGGCCGGCCACGGCGGGGGCGGACTTCACCGTCACGGCGTCGAAGCTCACGTTCGCGGCGAAGGCGCAGGTGGTCACCGTCGCCGTGCCGATCATCGACGACCGCCGGGTCGAGGGGGCGGAGCAGTTCGACGCGAAGGTCGCCAACAAGGCGACGGACGCCGGCGTGGACGCGTTCGTGACCGTCGCGAAGGCCCAGGACACGGCGACGATCACGGACAACGACACGGCCGTGTTCAGCTTCACACAGGCCGCGAATAGCCGGCTCGAAGACGACGTGACGGGCGTGACGGCGACCGTGCAGCTGACCGTCACTGCCGTCGGCGCGGGGCCGGACGGCCTCGACCAACCGATCACCGTCCGCGTCAGCAGCGGCGGCACCGCGACCAACGGCGTCGATTACAAGTTCACGAACCCGACCGACCTGACGTTCCCCGCCGGGAACTTCACGACCACGACGAAGGACATCGCGTTCGACCTCGTCGAAGACTTTAGCAAGGAGGGCGACGAGACGATCGTGTTCGCCCTCGCCGTGCAGGCGGACGCGACCGGGACGCAAGCCGTCGTCGGCAACCCGGCCACGCACACGTTCACCATCACTGGCGACGACGAGGTGGTCGATCCGGGCAAGCTGTTCGCCGCGTCCACCGGGGCCGGGGCGCTGCCGCTCGTCCGGCTGTTCACGAACGACGGGAAGTTCAGCCGCCAGTTCCAGCCGTTCGAGTCCACGTTCCGGGGCGGCGTCCGGGTCGCGACCGGGGACTTCAACGGCGACGGGTTCGACGACGTGGCCGCCGGGGCCGGGCCGGGCGGCGGGCCGCGGGTCGTCGTTATCGACGGCAAGACCGGCGGCGTCCTCGCGTCGTTCTTCGCCTACGAACAGACGTTCACCAACGGGGTGTTCGTTGCAGTCGGCGACGTGACCGGTGACGGCCGGGCGGACGTGGTCGTCGGGGCCGGGTCGCTCGGCGGGCCGCGGGTCCAGGTCCGCGACGGCGCGACGTTCGAGGTGGTGCAAGACTTCTTCGCCTACGACCCCGGATTCCGCGGCGGCGTGCGGGTCGCCGTCGGCGACGTGGACGGCGACCAAGAGGCCGGCGACGACACCGCCGAGATCGTTACGGGGCCGGGCATCTCCGGCGGGCCGAACGTCATCGTCTACGACATCGACGCCGACAACACCCTGTCCAAGCAGGCCAGCTTCTTCGCGCTGGACAGCACGTACCGGGGCGGCGTGTTCGTCGGCGTGGCCCCGAAGTTCGGCGGCGGCGGCGTGATCGTCGTCGGGCCGGAGAGCACGGCCGACCCGCGGGGCACGCTGTTGGAGACATTCTTCCCGTCGCTGCCGAACACGGACGGGTTGCAGGCCGGCCGCCGGGCGATCCTCGACGAGTTGGACCGCCCGTCCGAGGTGCGGACGTTCTTCGTCACGGACGCCGGTGTCACGGCCGGGCCGGCGGCGTCCGGGTTCGACCCGTCGTTCCGCGGCGGCGTCCGGGTGGCCGGCGGCGATCCGGTCAACGGCGAGCCGACGATCGTGATCGGCCCCGGAACCCGGAGTGACGGGCTAATCAAGCGGCTCCGCCTGACCGAAGGCGACACGCTCGAGACGCTCGACACCATCCTGCCGTTTGGCGACATCGGCACGTCGAGCATCTACGTCGGTTGATCGAAGCAACAAACGGCGTGGCCCCGGTCGTGTTTCGACCGGGGCCACGCCGTTTCCACGTTTCAAATCAGAACTGGAAACCCGCCTGGAGCGTCGCCTGCAAGGAGAACGGCCGCGGGCCGGTGATCGGCGTGCCGACCGCGAACCCGATGCTCGCCCCGCTGCGGAACAGGAAGTGCGTCCCGCCCAGGCACGTCACCGAGTCCACGAACCCGACCGGCTCGGACCGCCGGCCGCGGTTGTCGAACGGCGTGTTCACGTGACACTCGGCGACCGGAACGATGGCCGCCAGCCGCCCCGTCTCGAACTCGAACAGCCGGTAGCCGACGTTCACGCTGTTCGACATGAACGTCACGTCGTTGTCCTCGGACGGGATGATGACGGAGCTGAACCCCTGGGCGAACGCCCGGCCGTTCAGGCCGGTGAAGATGTACCCCAGGTACGGCTGGAACAGCACGCCGCGGATGTTCGTGCCGGTGATGCTGCTCGGGAACGGTAGCGAGCCGGTCGGCACGGTTAGCAACATGCCGGCCGAGATCAGGTTCCCGGTCCGCGGGTTCTCCAGCAGCACCGCCTTCGACGTGAGCGTGATGTCGCCGAGGCTGGTTTCGTTCACGAACCGCGGGCTGGTCAGCTGGTTGTACGGCAACCGAATCCCGACCGAGAACTGCCGGTCGGCGAACGCCTGCTCATACCCGAAGACCTGCTGGTGCAGCACGATCCGCGGGACCTCGAACCCGCCGATCGACCGGCTCACCTGGTCGTAGAAGTTGTACGTGAAGTACGCCCGCGTCGTCGGCCGGGGGGTGTCGTTCTCGGTCACCTTGAACGCCCCGCGGACGACCTGCGGCACGCGGGCGACGAAGTCCGCGAGCGACGGGTCGAACACCTGCCCCTTGCCCGGCAGCACGCCGATCACGCGCGCCCCCGGCTGCGGCGACGACGCCCGGCCGAGGATGTTCTCGTCCGTCGGCTCGAACCGGCCGATGCCGCCGACCAGTTCTCGGCTGCCGTCCGGATTGACGACGACCGGCAGTTGCCCGGCGAACGTGCCGTCCGGGTTGACGAGCACCGGCAGCGGCCCGGCGATGAACCCGCCGCCGAGCAGGTCGCCGAACACCTGCGGCAACCCGGTGGCGCGGGCCGACGTGCCGCCGGCTTCCGCCCCGGTCAGGGCGGCCGTCAGGTTGGACGGCAGCGGCGCGGCGTTCGTGTCCGGCTGGATCGGCGGGATCGGGGCGACGGGCGGCGTCGGCGCGGTCGGATCGACGGCCGGCGGGCAGGCCGGCGCGACCGCCGGCGGGCAGACCAACGGCGGGGCCGCGGGCGCGAGCCGGGGGCCTCTCTTCAACGGCCAAGAGACCGTTTCGATGCCGGGGTCTTGCGCGGCCAGCGGCGAGGAGAGGCCGACGATGCCGCAAGCCAAGGCGAGGAGTTTGTTACGCGCCGTCATGGCGACCTCGGGGAAGGGTTCGGCCGGCCGCCGTCGTGCGACCGCCGCTCATCCCTAGAAGCGACATTCCCGGCACGCGAGGAAGAGGAATCGTAAGCCGGGGAATCGGTATTTCGGACACGCAGGGCGAAATAATGCACAAACCGGGCGCGGGTTGCCGTGCTTCAACGGCAATCCGGCCCGGCTCGGAAGTTCGGTTCAAGTTCCGGCCGCCGCGCGGTCGGGCATCACTTCTTCAGCATCCCCTGCGTTTCGAGGAACTCGTGGAACCGGGCCGGCCACGTCTCCCACGGCTTGCCGGTCGCGCGGCCGGGGCGGAACCCGAACCCGTGCGGGGCCTTCGCGTAGACGTGCAGCTCGGCCGGGACCTTCAGCTTCTTCAGGTCGAGGTAGTGCTGCACCAGCCACGCCCCGGCCCCGTCCTCGTCGCCGACGAGCAGGAACGTCGGCGGTGAGTTCTCCTTCGTCACGTCCGCCCCGCGGATGCCGAGCGGCCCGGCGTAAACGAGCGCCTGAAAGCTCGGCACGGCGCTCTCCCGGTCGATCGGGTCGGTTGCATTCGGGTCGCCCTTCTCGTTCTTGCGGCAGACCATCGCCACCGTCTCGCCGCCGGCGGAGAACCCGATCATGCCGATGCGGGCCGGGTCGAGGTTCCACTCCTTCGCCTTGCTCCGCATCAGTCGCAACGCGCGCTGGCCGTCCTGGGCCGGGTGAACGTCGAGCTTGTACGGCGAGTCCTTCTCGCGGGGGAGCCGGTGGCGCAGCACGACGGCCGCGATTCCCTTTTCAGCGAGCCACGCGGCGAGGTTCTCGCCCTCGTGCTTGACCCACAGCTCGCGGTGGCCGCCGCCCGGCACGACGACGACGCCCGCGCCGGTGGCCGCTTCTTTCGAAGGGAGGAAAACGGTGACGTAGGGGTTGTGGACGTTGGTGAGCCGGTACTCGCCGGTCGTCTTGCTCTCGCGGTCGCGGACTTCCTTCTCGTCCTTCTTGCCCTCGAAGCCGGGCGGGCCGTTCTGCCAGAGGTGGATCAAAGGCGGGTCGGCGGCGAGGGCGGCCGGGGTGAGGACCAGTACGGCGAGCAGCGCGCGAAGCATGGGACACTCCGAAGGAAGAGGGATTCGGGGCGGTTGTTGTAGCCCGACTTCCGAAGTCCGGCTTCGACTTCGGAAGTCGAACGGCGCAGGGATCAAAAGGGGAGAGAGGAACGCCCCCGCGGGGGATCGACTTCCGAAGTCGAAGCCGGACTTCGGAAGTC